>CAZWBV010000226.1:0-4682 GCA_964632225.1 uncultured Gammaproteobacteria bacterium
ACCATTATCAAAAGATCACTATCACGGTATCGCAGTGGTAAAATCATTTGAAAGCTATGTCGCCTATGTTGTGGAAGTATCAATCACTGGTGCCACTACAGAGAAAGAAAAAAACAGGACCGTCAAAGTACATCGCGTCACAGCGGTCGTTGACTGTGGTATCGTCGTCAATCCAGATACTGTCGAAGCACAAATTCAAAGCGGCATTGTATACGGCTTAACAGCGACGCTGCATGGCGAAATTACTATTAAAAAAGGCCGCGTTGAACAAACCAATTTCGCTGACTATCCTGCACTGCGTATACACGAAATGCCTGAGATAACAGTCCACCTGGTTAGCAGTACCGAACCACCCGGCGGTGTCGGCGAAATTGGCGTGCCGCCAATCGCACCTGCGGTCGCCAACGCCGTGTTTGCCGCAACAAATAAGCGTGTCAGAAAACTGCCAATACGGCTTAATGAACTGGTATGACAGTCAATAACTGTTCTCAG
Source organism: uncultured Gammaproteobacteria bacterium (assembly GCA_964632225.1). GTDB lineage: Bacteria > Pseudomonadota > Gammaproteobacteria > SG8-11 > SG8-11 > JAADIM01. Next base: position 493 of record CAZWBV010000226.1, read on the forward strand.
AAAAATAGCGATCATGAAATAATTGAGACTGCAATTAATTGGCTAAATCAACCGCTACAAGCGCATAAATTTATATATTTTATTACCGTTGTTAAAACCTGGGGATCGTCACCCAGACAAACCGGTTCAATAATGGCGATCAACCAGAAAGGACACACCGTAGGATCTGTATCAGGTGGTTGCATCGAACAGGCGCTGATTGAGCAACTACTAAATAGTAATAGTTATTTTAGTACATTCCCCCAACTGATCAAATATGGCATAAACAAAGCGGAATCACAGCGATTTGGCCTGCCCTGTGGTGGCTGCCTGGAGCTAATCGTAGAAAAACTTGACACAAGTGCACAACTACAACCTGCACTTGACAAAATCAATCAACGTCAACGTATTACCCGGCATATTTGCTTATCGACTGGCGAAATCAGTTTTTCAAACAGAATTCCGGACGCAGAGTTTGTTTACAGCCCCAGTTCGGTTAACAAAGTTTTTGGACCTGGCTGGCGCTTACTTATTATCGGCGCTGGCCACCTCTCTCAAATTGTGGCAACAATGGCATTGGCATTGGACTATCACGTCATCATTTGTGATCCACGAAAAAACTATAAAAATAACTGGCGGGTAGAACATACTGATTTTGATACTGGCATGCCTGACGATGCCGTTAAAAAATTAGTGACCGATACACGCTGTGCCGTACTGGCGCTAACCCATGACCCTAATCTCGACGACATGGCACTGATGGAAGCCCTTGATTCTGACGCCATTTACGTAGGCGCATTAGGATCAAAAACGACAAACGACAAGCGACGCAAACGACTAAAAGCACTCGGTGTCTCAAATACTGGCATCGAGAGATTACATGGACCGATTGGATTACCCATCGGAAGCCACACACCAGCAGAAATTTCAATATCAATTCTTGCCGAATTAACCGCGATACGCAATGGAAAATATCTAATGCTATCTGAACAACATGTTAATATTACTGACTCAAAATATGCGCTTACCTCGTTTGCACAACGCTAGTCTGCACAATTCTAGTCAGCAAAATCTAGTCAACAAAAGTAAGGTAGTGGTATAAATGATTATAACTGGCCACGTTATTAATGAATAACCAACAAAACATTGTCGGCATACTTCTCGCGGCCGGAAAAAGTCAACGATTTGGTTCCAATAAACTACTATACGGAATCAATAATAAACCGATCGCCGCGATCGTCGCAAGGAAATTAAAATCGGCCCTACCTGACTCAATCGCTGTTATTAGAACAAATGACCAGGAAACAAGAATGTTGATAGAAAATGAAGGGCTAACCGTATTGGAATACAAAAATGCCAAGCAAGGCATGGGTTGCAGTCTTGCATTCGGAATCAGCAACAGTTGGTGTGCAAAAGGCTGGCTAGTCACGCTAGCTGATATGCCTTTTATCTCTCAGAAGACCATGCAAACGGTGGCTGACGCAATACAGCGCGATGTACCCATGGCTGCCCCCATATACAACGGACGAAGAGGACATCCTGTTGGATTCAACCGCGTTTACCGAAACGCCTTGTGTTTGTTAGATAACGATATAGGCGCACGCGATATCATTGCACAAAACACAGACACCTTGTTGACAATAGAAGTAGATGATCCCGGCATATTAATCGATATTGACAAGCCATTGCGTATAAATAAAAGCATGCCGGACAAAATTTATTCTGACTAATTTACGGTGTAAAATATTTTAATAAGTGACTTAGCACCGGGAATAATTTTTTGCAAATCTTTTTGTTCATTTTCCCGGTAATAGGTTGATACATCATGAATACCCACATGCGTGGACTTTGGTGAAAACATATTTACTTTGCCTTTTTCTGCGAAGTACAACGCGGTATTAAATCCACCTTGCGTCCATCCAGCGAGTTTTCCCTTATAAAAATCCACAACTTGAGCATAGCTATCCACACTAATTAACTCTAAAAAGGGTAATCGCTTAAAGTTACCCTCTGCTGATTTTGTGCCTTGATAACTATTAATAATTTTCGCTTTTGGGTACACAGGCACCCCTACCCGCTCTGCATCAGGCACGGTCGCTTTTCTGATGCTGACAGCTAAAAAACTTTCAGACACCTCAGCAGGCACGACAGGCTTTTCTGCATAGGCAGAACCAGCTTGAGCATGCAAGGCGACACTGCCAAAGAAAATAATCATTACTTTTACAATATACTTCATCACACCACAAACTTATATAAACTACGCTTTTGAAAAATGAATGCCAATTCCGCCGAGCCCACAGTAACCTTGCGGATTTTTAGCCAGATACTGCTGATGATAATCTTCAGCATAATAGAACTCAGGTGCCTGAATCAGCTCAGTGGTAATATCACTGTGCCCGCTATTCACGAGCAATATTTGATATTGTGCTTTTGATTTTTCTGCAAGTTCCTTTTGCTTCTTGTCGAAACAATAAATACCTGACCGGTATTGTGTTCCTATATCATTTCCCTGCCGCATACCCTGTGTCGGATTATGCGCTTCCCAAAATGTAATTAACAGCGTTTCAAATGTAACCACAGCGGGATCGAATACGACAAACACAACTTCATTGTGTCCTGTCTGACCGCTGCAAACTTCTTCATAAGTTGGGTTTGGGGTATAACCGGCAGCATAGCCCACGGCTGTCGAATAAACGCCGTCGATTTGCCAGAATTTTTTTTCCGCACCCCAAAAACAACCCATGCCGAATAAGGCAAATTGCATATTGCCTGGAAATGGCGGCACCAGTGAATGAGAGTGGACAAAGTGACGAGAAGAAACCGGCATTTTTTCCAGACGACCTGGCAGAGCTTTATTTTGTAATACACCCGTTTTCGATATCTGTGCTTTCTTGAACAAATCATTCATCCTTGTCTATACCCGTCGCATTTATTTAGCTATTTTGACACATTTTTTCCTCAGGCGCATTAATCGGGAAAGACACAGTAAATACAGACCCTTCGTTTAGATTGCTTTTTACGTCGATTTTACCGTTTATCATTGCGCTCAAATTATTTGCTATCGCCAGGCCCAACCCTGTTCCGCCAAATTTACGCGTAGCCGAACCGTCTGCCTGGATAAATGGTTTGAAAATATTTTCTATTGTATCCGGGCTAATGCCTATCCCGGTGTCTTCGACTTCGAGCGAGCAGCATTCATTCCCTTCGATCTTCTCAGTATAAGCTCTAAGTACTACTTTTCCATTATGTGTAAACTTGCATGCATTATCCAATATACTAAACAGTATTTGTCTTACTTTTATTGCGTCAGAATAGATTAAACCAAAATTTGGATCCAAATTTACGCTATACGTATTCCCGTTTTTATTTGCCAGCGGCGCGATAATAACAGACACGTCATCGATCAGCGTTTTTAAATCAAAATACTCAAATCTAAATTCTACTTTTCCAGATTCGATTTTCGAAAAATCAAGAATTTCGCTGATTATTCTCGACAAATACGTTGCTGCACTTTGTATTTTTCGACAATCCTCGATCAAGCCTGTGAACCCTTTTTCGCTAATCTCTTCTCTTAATAGTTCACTATAACCCATTATCGCATTGAGCGGGGTACGTAACTCATGACTCATATTTGCAAGAAACTGGCTCTTGGCATTGTTTGCCAGCTCGGCTTGTGCTTTAGCGACTAATAATTTTTTGGAAGATGCTTCCAACGCTATTTTTGCACTTTCGAGCCGAAATAGATATTGCTCACGTTCTCGTGTTGAACGACTAAACTTATCGATAACTACATAAGCAATCGAAATACCAATAGCGCCGATTAATATGGAGAAAACCAGTACCCAATTCCTGACGTTATCATATTCCTTACTCGCTAATTTCCCCGCAAGCAATGCAGCGTCAACTTGATACGTTTTTAACGCAGTGAGTTGTTCTAATACACGATCATGAAGTGGCATGATGCCTTCAACCAACAACACTCTCGCCTTCTCCATTTCATCCCTTGCAACAAGATCAGTAAACGCATCCTGCTCAGGTACAACCTTAGCGGTATAGCGGCCCTGTTCGTTGAGCAAAGATACTTCTTCTTCCGTAAGCTGCAAAGCCAAAAAGGACAAACGTGCTGCTGCAAATTTAGCACCATGTTGAACAAAAGTCAGAAACTCTTCGTCCCGTTTAAACGGGTCTGGCAACAAGATCATTCTATGTAA
>CAZWBV010000227.1:0-2922 GCA_964632225.1 uncultured Gammaproteobacteria bacterium
TAAAACCGCGCGCAATGCGTTTTGGTCTCATCGATTCACCTGGTACACGTAAACAACACAGCGGTAATATTCCGCTCATTGGTGGCCTTGCCGTATTTTGTGGTTTTATTTTTTCCTCTATTACCTCGGATATCGCAATCAACGGCATGTACAGTTTTTTTGCTGCGGGTTTAATGTTGATTGTTGTCGGTGTACTGGATGATTTCTATGACTTGTCTACCCGGGTCCGTTTTGCCGCGCAAATCGGCGCAGCTTTGATCATGTCGTTATGGGGTGGCGTGATACTGTTTGATCTGGGTGTGTTGTCTTTTGATGGCAGCGTATTTTCGTTGGGTGTTTGGGCCATACCTTTTACTGCGTTTGCGACGGTGGGGGTGATTAACGCGTTGAATATGTCCGATGGTGTGGACGGCTTGTCTGGGATATTAACGTTATCTGCTCTGGCTGGATTAGTGATTGTGGCTGCTGCGGCAGGTGCTGACACTGATTTTGAAATTTTATTGCTGCTGGTGAGTTGCATCGTCGCGTTCTTGCTTTTTAATTTGCGGTATCCCTTAAGAAAGCGTGCGGCTGTTTTTATGGGTGATGCGGGCAGTATGTTTATCGGGTTTGCGTTGACCTGGTTTTTTATTAAGTTCTCACAAGGTGACCATCGGGCAATGGCGCCAGTGACCTCCTTGTGGTTTCTAGCGTTACCTTTGTTCGATACGGTTGGGATAATGTTTCGTCGTATTATTAAAGGTCGGTCGCCCTTTGCGGCAGATCGAGAGCATTTTCACCATGTTTTATTGTTGGCCGGATATTCGGTGCCACAGTCGGTCGGTATTATGGCAGTATTGTCGCTAATCGGTGTTTTGATTGGGTTAGCGGGTATCTATTTTCACGTCCCGGATATTGCGATGTTCTATTTGTTTTTAAGTGTGTTTGCCTTGTATTTCTGGGGGATGATGCGCACGTGGAAGGTGATGCGTTTTTTGAACCGCTCTATTTGCCGCAGGCTCAGTGGCAGTGATCGACGAGTAAAAGAAACACATAGCACACTAAAAATAGACCGCAGAGTGATCAGTGACAGGCGTTTTTCGTGTAGTCGCCGCAGTATTGATCCTGCAGTTGGATAAATTAAACACAGTAAACGACAAATATACTACACGACAAATATACTACAGGATGTATGTTTCTGGAATTCATTGCGGGTGAGATTGGAGCCAGGCAACAAAAGGAATATAAGTTTGCGTAAAACTATTCTTTTTTTTTTGATATTCGACATTTAGAGTCGACCATCAACTTTATTCAAAGGGAAGACAGATTTAACATCAAACAAAATACAATTACACTTTCCAAGTGCGCGAACTTTATCTACGCCTAATTCAATAAATTCTTTATGTGGTACAGCAAGTATTATGGCATCGTATTTGCCTTCTTGCAGATGGTTAATCGTCGTAATTTCGTATTCAGCCTTTGCATTTTCTGGTCTTACCCACGGATCATATATATCAATATTAGAGGCATAGGGTTTGAATTCGCTCACTATATCAACAACGCGTGTGTTCCTCAAATCGGTACAGTTTTCTTTAAAGGTAAGCCCTAAGATAAGGATATTAGCTTTGCTAATATGTATTTGTTTTTTTAGCATCAATTTAATGACGGTATCAGCAATATAACTCCCCATACCATCATTGATTCGGCGACCCGCCAATATGACTTCTGGGTGATAGCCTGTTTCCTGGGCTTTATGCGTAAGGTAGTAGGGATCGACTCCGATACAATGTCCGCCGACAAGTCCCGGACGAAAAGGTAGAAAATTCCATTTGGTGCCTGCAGCTTCCAGCACTTCCAGCGTATCTATATCAAGTCGGTTAAAAATTAATGCCAGTTCATTGACCAGTGCGATGTTTAAATCTCTTTGCGTATTTTCAATCACTTTGGCCGCTTCAGCAACTTTTATACTACTCGCTTTATGTGTTCCCGCAGTAATAATTTTTGAATATAGGCCATCAACAAAGTCAGCTATTTCAGGTGTAGAGCCAGACGTTATTTTCATCACATCGGCAAGACCACGTTCTTTATCGCCTGGATTAATTCGTTCCGGGCTATAGCCAATAAAAAAATGATCGTTGAATTTAAGTTTGGACTGAGTTTCCAGTATCGGTACACAAAGCTCTTCCGTTGCACCCGGATAAACAGTAGATTCGAAAATGACAATATCACTTGGTTTTAATATGTCTCCGATATTTTTACACGCATGCTCTAATGGCGACAAATCAGGGCGATTGTAAGCATCGATTGGTGTGGGTACGGTGACGATAAGTACATTGCACTGCGACAGATCAGCGACGTTATCTGCATAGGAGAGTTGTTTGGCCTGTATTAATTTTTCAGAATCAATCTCCAATGAGCAATCCTGACCTGATTTCAATTCATTGATTCGCAGAGAGTTTATATCGAATCCAACTGTTGGCAAATGTTTTCCAAACTCTACTGCTAACGGCAAACCAACATAGCCAAGGCCAATAATACCTATGGATGATTTTTCTACATCAAACACAACAAATGTTCCTTTTTTTAATTATAATTTACATGTTATCCTGAGATAAGAAGAAGCTTCTTCTCCCAGGCCAATGCCGTTTTGATAATTGTTTCTAAATTATTATAGCGCGGTTCCCACCCAAGTGTTGTTCTTATTTTCTGTGCTTCAGCGACTAACGATGGAGGATCACCGATACGGCGATCTTTCTCAATGATATTCAGTGTTTTTCTATTTACAGAATTGACTGCGTCTAATACCTCTCGTACGCTAAATCCACGGCCATAACCACAATTCAGTGTAACGGATGCGCTACTTTGGCTGAGATATTCAAGCGCCTTGACATGCGCAGTGGCGAAATCTTCAACAGTAATATAATCTCTTGCACCAGGGCGATC
>CAZWBV010000227.1:2932-4668 GCA_964632225.1 uncultured Gammaproteobacteria bacterium
AATATTCCCCCTGCCAACGGTGCCCTCTTTCGTTGGATACTCGGTTCCACAGATAGCTCCCGACTCTATTTTGCCGACAGCCGCTTCACAAGCAACTTTGGTGAGTAAGGTCGCATTTTTAGTAGATTGGCCAATGCGGTTTTCAGGATCAGAGCCAGCAACATTGAAGTAACGAAGTGCAACATAACGTAAATCACTGGCATTTGCTAAATCCCTTAGCATATATTCAGTCATTAATTTTGACATGCCGTAAGCATTAATCGGATTGGTCGGAGAATCTTCATTCACGGTATTGGTATCTGGAATGCCGTATACCGCTGCAGTTGAGGAAAATATGAAATATTTGACGTCCTCGGTTTGGCAACATTCTAACAAGCTGTGGGATGAGCAGGTGTTGTTGCCATAGTATTTTAGTGGATCATTGACCGATTCAGGTACAACAGTGTGCGCCGCAAAATGTAACACCGCTTCAACATTATTATTTCTTAGCACTTCTCTAACAAGTTCACGATCTCCAGCATCACCGATCACCAACTTTCCATGAAGAACCGCACTCTTGAACCCTGTAGAAAGGTTATCAAGAATAATAATGCGCTCCCCATTATTACCAAGGTGGTTAACTACGTGGCTGCCAATGTATCCAGCACCTCCAGTGACTAATATTGTTTTTTGTGATGTTTTCATATTCCTGCTGACGATTTCCTTATTCATTATTAAACTATTCAAACTCAATGGTAATCGATTAGAATGCAGTATACCGAGTACGCAGAATTATAGGGATTAATTTCCGTTCGCTCAGTCGATAGTTGTTTTATAAGTTGTAACTACAACAATTTTGAAATGTGATTTTTAGAATTATTAAGGGAGTAGATTATCTATATCGGGAATTGAAATTAATTTTTGTTTTGAATGTGTATGGTATTGGTGTAAAGATTCGGCTGTACAATGGCTACTATTTATAATAAAAAAATAGTTGTCGATATTATAATATTAACTAAAAAATAAATGTCGAAGAAATGGCCACATTTCGTTTGTTTAAACAATATATTCCCGTTGCGTTTGCTATTCTAGCGTTTATCGAAATGCTAATTTTTTTCTCATCTGCTTATACGGGTATATACTTGCGGTTTTATAGTGGTGTATTTTTTGACGGTAAGGTCGAAATTGTACCAGGCTTAGTCAACGTATTAGTATTTACAGTTGTATTATGGGGAAGTCTTACATCAGTAGGCTTATATCAGCGGCGCACCCGACTTGCCATTTCCGGTATCCTCGTCAGGCTCACACTCGGATTTTTAACGGCCATTGTTGCACTGAGTTTTATATTTTATTTATTCCCTGATATTGAGATGGGCCGTGGTGTATTAGCATTCGCACTTATTTTTGCATTCACTGGCGCATTGCTAACAAGATTTTTTTTTATCATGGTAACAAATCAGGATGTCTTGAAACGACGAATATTAATATTGGGTGCAGGCAGATGTGCTAGTGCCTTTGATACATTGCGGCAACGAGTCGATCAAAAAGGATACAAAGTTGTCGGATTTATTCATATCAAGGGCGATAGCAACGTAATAGATGAAACACAGTTAATAAAACGAAAAGCACCCTTATGTGAATTGGTGGAAAGCTACGAAGTGGATGAAATTGTTGTTGCGGTGGATGATCGACGCAAAGAATTTCCATTAGATGATCTGCTTAATTGTAAGCTTCAAGGGGTGCATGTTGTCGATTTG
>CAZWBV010000228.1:0-4667 GCA_964632225.1 uncultured Gammaproteobacteria bacterium
GGGTGTCATATTCACACGTCCACAAGCGGCGTTTGTCGGCTTATCTGTCGATCAGGCAAAGGCAAAAGGTATTGACGCAGTCGAGGTCAAAATGCCGATGAGCATCGATGCCAAAGCCATGATAAACAACGAAACACATGGTTTGATAAAGATTGTTGTCGATAAAAAATCGCATAAAGTGATTGGTGTGCATTATCTGGCGGATCACGCAGATACACTGATAGGCGAGGGCGTGATGATGGTGGCGGGTGAGTTGACACTGCAGCAAGTTGCACAGGCTATTCATCCGCATCCGACGCAAACGGAAATGTTTGGGGAAATGGCGCGTCGATTATTATCCCGTTTGCGCCGTACACAAAAAAAGTCGGTACCAAAATAAATGTCTGCGCATATATTATTATGTAAGTGATTATGTCTAAAATTAAAAAAGTTGTGTTGGCCTACTCCGGGGGACTGGATACCTCCGTTATTTTAAAATGGCTGGTGGATCAGTATCAGTGTGAAGTGGTTACCTTCACTGCAGATATTGGCCAGGGTGAAGAGGTCGAACCCGCACGGGCTAAGGCGCAAACACTTGGCATCAAGGATATATTTATTGAAGACTTACGCGAAGAATTTGCGCGTGATTATGTTTTTCCCATGTTTAGGGCAAACGCAATCTATGAAGGCGAGTATTTGTTGGGAACGTCTATTGCGCGGCCTTTAATCGCCAAACGCCTGGTTGAAATTGCTAAACAGACCGGGGCTGATGCGATCTCACATGGGGCGACGGGTAAGGGCAATGATCAGGTGCGATTTGAATTAGGCGCTTATGCGTTGAGTCCGGCTATAAAAGTGATTGCGCCCTGGCGCGAGTGGAATTTGAATTCCCGCAAAAAATTACTCGAATATGCTGAAAAACACGGTATTCCGATTGAACAAAAGAAAGGTAAAAAATCACCCTATTCAATGGACGCGAATCTGTTACACATTTCCTACGAAGGCGGTGAGTTGGAGGATCCCTGGTGCGAACCCAAGGATCAAATGTGGCGTTGGACCGTGCCTCCCGAACAGGCACCCGACAAGTCTGTTTATATTGAGCTGACATATACACGGGGTGATATTACCGCAATCAATGGTGAGTCCGTATCACCCGCCACAGTGATGGAAGAATTAAATCGACTCGGTGGTGAAAACGGCATAGGTCGAAGCGACATTGTTGAAAACAGGTACGTGGGTATGAAATCGCGTGGCTGTTATGAAACGCCGGCAGGGACTATCATGCTTAAGGCACATAGAGCGATGGAATCACTGACGCTGGACCGCGAGGTGGCCCATTTAAAAGATGACCTGATGCCGCGTTATGCCGCACTGATTTACAATGGCTATTGGTGGTCACCGGAACGATCCCTGCTGCAATCAATGATCGATGAATCTCAAGCGCATGTGAATGGTGTGGTAAGACTGAAATTATACAAAGGTAATGTCACTGTTGCAGGGCGTAAGTCAGATTCTGACAGTTTGTTTGATGAGCGCATTGCCACGTTTGAAGATGATGAAGGTCATTATAACCAGCAGGACGCCGAAGGATTTATCAAACTCAATGCATTGCGTTTACGCCTGGCTGCGGCTAAGCGAAAATCTGATTTGACCTGACACATCAGTTGAATCTACCGCGGACGTCTGATGCCCGAAAAATGAAGGTTTTTGCTGGTTAACTTAATTTTTTTAAGCAAAGCAGATAGCCAGCTTCATCGGGCATCGTGTTATTGCGCTGTGCCTGCCACATGGCTTCGCCGAGACAGTCCATCATATGGTGCTCGGTTTCGTGCATGTCCTTGGTTTTGCTCTGTAGTTTTTCATACACCTCTTTGATTCCCGCCGGTCGGTTGGTTGAGAGCTGTTCGTGCAGCGCGATATGCATACCCATATGTAGAAATGGATTAGTTTGTCCCATTTCCGGTGTGTAGTCATTGTCTAGCATCGCGCTGTCTTCGAGCAGCGAATGGTATTCGGGATGCAGTTTGATGACATCGGCGATCCGATTTTCCATTGGATCCAGCGGGTGCTTATCATTAAATTTTTTCCAGATTAAAAAAAATTGTTGGCGAATATCATGTCTGTCATTTCCAAAAAACACGGGTGTATTTTCCTCACTTCTGCTGATTTACTATTGGGTTTAGGCCGACTGGGTTTAGACCGTTTTGTTTTTGTATTCGCATAGGGTTTTAATTATACACGAAGCACATTCTGGTTTGCGCGCAATACACGTATAACGCCCGTGCAGGATTAGCCAGTGGTGGGCATCCTGCTTGAATTTGTCAGCTACGTTTTTAATGAGTTTTTTTTCCACTTCGAGTACGTTTTTACCTGGGGCTAGACCAGTGCGGTTTGATACACGGAAAATATGGGTATCAACCGCAATTGTGGGTTGACCGAATGCGGTATTAAGAATGACATTGGCTGTTTTTCGGCCTACACCAGGTAGGGCCTCCAGTGCGGCACGGTTTTCAGGTACCTCGCTGTTATGCATCTTTATTAACTGGCCGCAGGTTTTTATAATATGAGTTGCTTTATTGTTGTACAGGCCAATGGTTTTAATGTATTTTTTTAGACCATTTTCACCTAGTTTCACTATTTTTGCGGGTGTGTTTGCCACGTTGAAAAGCGTGTGAGTGGCCTTGTTAACGCTGATATCGGTCGCTTGGGCAGAGAGAATCACTGAGATCAGTAATTCAAATGGGTTGGCGTAGGCAAGCTCTGTGGTCGGGTTGGGATTATTTTTATGCAGCAATAAAAATATTTTCTCGCATTTGTCTTTATTCATTATTAATTAAGTTTTTCCGCCTAAAATAAGTTAAAAAATAAGCTCTTGGGGTTTAAAGTATTTAGCATCACCTTGTCAATCAAAACAACCTATTATGCACAGCCTTTGAATGCGCTGCGTCGATAGTGTCAAAATTCGGGTTTTAAATGCCAATAAATGATCATATGTGTTGTAACTCATTGAATTTCAACAAATAGACTTTTTGACTGTTTTGTATTCATTTTGACACCTGGGTTACTTTTACTTGGTATAGCGGCCGATTTTTTAAATTGATCCACAAAGTTATCCACAGTATTTGTGGATAACATCATCGGTGATTGACCTGATCTTTGCCGATTTTATCCGCAATTTGCGCATGCCACTGTCCATTCAGGCCTACCAGAGTCTGTTATGACTGAATGTGAAGTTCGTCACACAATTCAAGTTGAACACTTAGCCACCGGTTGTTCGGGTGGGGGAGCTTAATTAACCACGACACTAATTTAATGGGGCGCAGTTCCTAAAGGTTTCACGTTGATCTTCCGATACTCAAGAATACGACACGAACGGACGGGTATGGGTGGTGATGTCTAAATTTCACACAGTGCTGCCTTACACAGACATAGGTTTTTTTAATCCTAAGAAAAAGCAGTTAAGCGGTTGTTAGAGTAACCAATACATAATGGAACGGACTTGAAAAACACACTTTACTGGACCACACTTTTTAGAGTCTTTATATTTGTGAGCGTCGTTTTTAATTCCGTTTTTTTGAACACAGCTAAATTGGGCAATAGCTAAACTAAGCAACTAAACTTAAGCATAACTAAACTTAAGCATAACTAAAAGTACAGTTAATTGAACATAACTATATGAGCGCAGCAAATTATTAAGCCGAAACAACTTGGTGGAAACTGAATGGGTGAGAAAGAATGACAATAAGTGAGTGTACAGAAATTGGAGCATCTACGGGGGTAGCGTTAATGCGGAATTTTAGGACAGTTTTATTACTTTTATCGATCTTGATGTTACTCCCTGCGTGTAGCGGAGATGGTTTTGTGACAGGTGCCACTACTGCCGGGACTGGTGGGGGTGGGACAGCGGGTGGCTCTGGTTGCACCGCCGATCCGACATTGCCTGGGTGTACCGTGACGGCCAGTTCTTTATCTTTGCGATTGTCCAAACAACAGGTTAACTCGGATGGCCAGGATACCTCAACAATCACAGCGACCGTGCTGGATACCAACAGAGCGGCTATTGAGGGCGTTCAGGTCAATTTCAGTGTGGATCTAGGTAAATTAAGTACCTCTGTCGCGTTTTCAGATGTTGCGGGTGAGGCTCTGGTAGATTTTTCAGCTGATCCTGGGGATCCGAGTAATCAGGTAGCCACCGTGACAGCGACGATTACGGGCGTGGGGTCGATTACCATTCCAATCGAGATTATTGGCACCACACTGGAAATTACAATCGATAACACGTCGTTGCAAATTCCCGTTGGTTCTGTAAATGTGACAGAGTTGCTGACTGTTACCGCCAAAGATTCGGGAGGGCAACGTATCTATAATGCGCCGCTGACATTTACTGTCGTCACGGCCGGCACAGCGGTTGTGGCACCGTCAATACCCTCTGGCGCAACCGATACGCGCGGTGAAGTTGCGACGTTATTGACTGCGTCGGGTTCGGGTACTGCCACGTTTACAGTAAATGGATTGGGCGCCACTGCCAGCGTGGATCTCACTATCTCTGATATAGCGGCTGACAATCCGTTTCGAATTACGGCACCTGCGGTGATTCCTCCACTTGTGTCGGGCGTTGGGACGGTGCAGATTGATGTGGCCGCAGCAGGAATTGCGAACGTTGTGTTTGCGACTTCTATAGGTAGATG
>CAZWBV010000229.1:0-4653 GCA_964632225.1 uncultured Gammaproteobacteria bacterium
AGGCCGAAGTGCTGCCAGAACAGAAGGCTGAAGTGGTGAAAAAACTTCAGGCCGAGGGGCATATCGTTGCTATGGCGGGTGATGGCATTAACGATGCGCCAGCGTTGGCTCAAGCTCATGTGGGTATCGCTATGGGAACGGGAACTGATGTGGCTATGGAAAGTGCCGGGGTGACTCTGGTCAAAGGTGACCTGCGCGGTATCGTGAGAGCGCGTCGGCTGAGTCGTGCCACCATGCGCAATATCCGCCAAAACCTCTTTTTTGCTTTTATTTATAACGCGGCCGGAGTTCCGGTTGCAGCCGGAATACTCTACCCCGTATTTGGTTTATTACTGTCGCCGATCATCGCGGCGGCGGCGATGGGTTTCAGTTCAGTTTCGGTGATTACTAATGCGCTTAGATTAAAGAGGGTGAAACTATAAATCAATATCGACAATAACTGATCTGAATAGACAGAAAAGGAGAGAGGATTATGCATGGTGATGCTGGGTATGCTTATGGTGTGTGGATTGTGGCATTTTTTAATGTGGGGCTGTTTCTCTTTTTTATGCTGAGTTTCATCAAACCGAGAGGCAGTGAGGAATGGCGAAATATGGGGGTGGTGACGGCCTTTTTGGTGGCATTGTTTACAGAAATGTATGGTTTTCCTTTGACCATCTACCTGCTTACAGGTTGGTTGGGCGATGCCTATCCGGTGTTGCAACCCTTCAGTCATAAATACGGACACCTTTGGGTTGTGGTCTTTGGCGGTTCCACTTTGGCGTGGGCAATAGTGATGGGCTTGAGCTTGCTCTTTATGATTATGGGCTACCTGTTACTGTCCAAAGGCTGGACACAAATACACGGCGCTCGTGGTGGTTTGGTGACCGATGGTATTTACGCTTATGCTCGCCATCCACAATACACCGGGTTGTTTCTTGTCATTATTGGTTTTTTGGTGCAATGGCCTACCTTCCTCACTGTATTGATGGCGCCCATTATGTTGTATGCCTATGTACATTTGGCCAGGATTGAATAACGACGTGCTGAGGCGGAATTTGGTGAAATCTATAATGAGTATGTTAAAAAAACACCGGCATTTTTTCCGCCCTTTAATCAATGGAAAGCGTTTCTATCAGAGGAAGTTCATGACAAAAACTTGTAGGGATTTACCTGTAGGTAGAGGTTGATTAACAGTAAGGAGGTGACATATGGAAGGCTTAGGTTCATTTTTACTCTTTGCCGTTTTTTTCTATTTTTTAATGCGCTATGGCTGTGGTGCGCATATGACGCATGGTCATGGTAGTCATGGTGGCAAAAAGGCGACAAAATACATTGACCCAGTTTGCGATATGGAAGTACAGACCGAGCAGGGTTACGGCAAAATGTATCAGGGTGCGCTCTATCGTTTTTGTTCAAAAAGTTGTCTTGATAAATTTGATGGTGATCCTGAATATTATCTTAATAAAGAAAAAGGAGAAGGCCATGACATGTCATCATAAACAGGGTATTTCTTTACTTGGGGTAGGCCATGCTACCAGCCTTCTGTTAGCGATAAGCTTTGCCCTCTGTGTCGCTTTCGATCTACTTTTACCGGATCATGCCATGTACGAGACTTGGCAAAAATTGCTGCCAGGATTCGAGTGGCTTAGTGGGCAAAGTTTTTTTCTGGGCTTGCTTGAAGCCTATGGTTATGGTTGGTTTTTCGCCCTTATCTGGGTTCCCATCTACAACTTTGTTGTACTTAGAAAAAAGAAAAATAAGGAATGCGCACGGAATGATGCATTTTAGGCTTATGTAATTTATTTGGGAGAGACAAGCTATGGAGCATAGGTTGTGTGAACGTCAACCTCTTGGATTAGAGGTTGTCCTAAAACGGACTGGAAAACCAGAGTTGATAACGAAGGCTCAGGATATCGCTCAGGATGGCATGTTTGTATGTGTGGAACGTGGTTTTTTGAGGAAAGGTGAAACTCTTGATGTTGAGTTTTTCTTAAAGGAAGACTCAGGATTCATGCACTATTGTAAAAAAGTATGGGTCGTACATTGCAATGATGCAGGTGTGGGGTTGATGTTTATTACACCGCCTGTAGAAAATAAAGAGAGTTGATGATGTCTACACTTGATGAGTTTACCCATGAACCGCGCATTGCCTATTTCTCTATGGAAATTGCGCTGCAAAATAACATACCAACTTACAGTGGTGGTTTGGGTGTGTTGGCGGGCGATACTATGCGCTCGGCTACAGATCTTGCGCTACCAGTAGTGGCAGTGACTCTGGTTAGTCGAGCGGGTTACTTTCAACAGCAACTTGATACTGAGGGCAAGCAAACAGAGAAACCGATGCAGTGGCAGCCTAGCGATCATGCCGAACTACTTAATGCAAAAATTGCGATCACGATAGAACATCACACTGTTTGGGTTAGTGCCTGGCTCTATATTCTTCAAGGGCATATGAATGGACGGCAACCGATTATTTTGCTTGATACTGATGTGGCAGAAAATAGTACGGAAGACCGAAAAATAACAGACACACTTTACGGCGGTGATCGTGCTTATCGACTTAAACAAGAAATTGTATTGGGTGTCGGAGGTATACGCCTATTGCAAGCGCTTGGCTTTGAGATTCGAAAGTATCATATGAATGAAGGGCACTCTGCCTTATTAGGCTTGGAGCTGTTACGGCGCTATAAATACTCTAGTGCGGATTTACGTCCTGGTGACTCGCCGTATAATATTCCTCGGGTACGGGAACTTTGTTGTTTTACAACGCATACGCCAGTGGCAGCGGGGCACGATCGCTTCGATTATGATTTAGTGCAGCGGGTGTTAGGAGAGGTTGTTGATATGACCACGCTGAAACACCTTGCAGGCAAGGAGTCACTCAATATGACCTGCCTGGCCTTAAATTTGAGTGAGCATGTGAATGGTGTGACTAAACGTCATGCCGAAGTTTCACGTAAAATGTTTCCCGGTTATCGTGTTAAAGCCATTACTAATGGTGTCCACCCTTATACTTGGACCAGCCCCAGCTTTGCTAAGCTTTACGATCACCACCTGCCCGGTTGGTGTCATGAGCCGGAACTATTAGTACGTGCGGATTGTTGTATTCCAGATGAGGCGATGCTAGAGGCGCATCAGTGCGCAAAAGTATCTTTAATTGAAAAAATTCAAGCTTTGACTGGCGTCGAGTTTAACAAGGAGCTGCTCACTCTAGGTTTCGCTCGTCGTATGACTGCTTATAAACGTCCTGATTTGATTTTTTCCAATATGGAACGTTTAAAAAAAATCGCTCGTAATCAGCCCTTTCAAATTGTTTTAGCGGGTAAAGCACATCCCAATGATGAGGGCGGAAAACAACTTATAGAAACACTTCACCACCATATTCGAGAACTCGATGGCATAATTAATATGGTTTTTTTGCCGGGTTACGATGTCGATATTGGCCAATTGATGGTAGCTGGTGTCGATGTTTGGTTAAACACTCCACAGCGACCAATGGAGGCATCGGGTACCAGCGGTATGAAAGCGGCGTTTAACGGTGTTCCCAATTTAAGTGTGCTGGATGGCTGGTGGATTGAAGGCTGTATCGAGGGTGTTACCGGTTGGGCCGTGGGTAACAGTGCTGTGTCTATCGATATAGAATCTGAAAATGACGATGATGCCCGCGCACTGTATGACAAGCTAGAAAAAGTGGTATTGCCCTTGTATCAGGATCAAACGCGCTGGGTGAAAGTGATGAAGGGTGCGATTTGTAAAAATGCCTCATTTTTTAATAGTCATCGGATGATGCGACGTTATACAACAGAGGCATATATTCGTTAGTAAATTGCAAAATACGAAAAAGGAGAAGTTCGATGAGTAATTTAAAAATTGGCAAAATACTACTGTCTATTGCATTATTATTTAGCATTGTATTGACATCCTATGCTAGTGAAATGTCAGAAGCACAACAAATTTTCAAGAAAAAGTGTTCTTTATGTCACGCTGTTGACAGAAAAAAGTTAGGCCCTGCGGTTAAAACCATGAGTCAGGAGAAGAGTGTTTTGTCTCAGGTCATTACTCAGGGTAAAAATGCTATGCCAGCGTTTGAAGGGAAATTGAGTAGCGATGAGATAAAGTCTATGGTTGATTATTTATTATCTCAACAGTAGCCGAGGTAAAAAAATGAGTAGAAAAAACTACCCAGAAACATGCCCAGCCACTCGTCCGCGTCGTTTTTATGATTGCACACTTAATGAAAAATTTCTTTACAGCGCATTTTTGGCACTAATGGGACTTGCTTATGTAATGGCGTTGAGTTTTCTCTATACCAGTTACAGTGGTATAGATGGTAAACCAGGATTATCGGTGGAAGATGTGGCTGAAAATTATTACGGTAACCGTAGCGGTACCCGGCTGGAATCAGCAATACGTGGCCCTATGGCAGGTTACATTGAGACTAGTCAGCGCAGTCTCATCGTTGAATGGTTGAAATCCGGCGCGTCCGAAGAGGGTTATGAAAGTACGGTTAAACCCATTCTCAGCGAGCGTTGTGTGATGTGCCACAGTACTGCGTCTGGATTGGGTGTTCCTGATTTTACCAGTTACCAAGGTATAAAAAAGGTCGCAGATGTCGACACCGGCGTTTCACTACACAGTTTAATGAAAGTGTCTCATATCCATCTATTTGGT
>CAZWBV010000230.1:0-4651 GCA_964632225.1 uncultured Gammaproteobacteria bacterium
CAAATGCAAAATATATCAGCGGTGGGCTGAACAAACGCATTTCACTTAGCAGAAAATTGGATAACTTACACATGGAGTTTGGTGGCGTAATATCGGTTATAGATAGCCCATCCTATGCAGACGGCGATCCAATAGTGACCTTCATGCCCGTTCTGTCGTTAGGTACAAACACGTTCGGAGTTAACCTGACCTACTTACCTAAAGTCAACAGCGAAACAACAAATGTGTTTTTTCTCCAACTGGAAACGACATTATCCAAGTAAACACGCAATTCAATAAGCCGCCTTCGGAAGTTCGCGATCCAGCAAACGATACGAAATTGCCTCTGTCAAATGTGAAGTATTAATATCGTCTGATCCCGCTAAATCAGCAATGGTCCGCGCCACTTTTAATATTTTATGATATGCCCTGGCTGATAAACCAAATTTGTCTATCGCCTGTTCAAGTATACAATGATCATCATCGCTAAGCTTACAAAATGTCTCCACCTCTGCACTGCATAATAACCCATTTGCTTTTCCCGTTCGTTTGAGCTGCAATTGCCGGACAATTTCTACACGCGCCCTGACCTGAGCACTGGTTTCGCTAACAGGGTGATCACCTCCCATGTTAGTTGCACCTTTTGTTGCACTCCTTGTTGCGCCCCGCAGCACACCGTGCGACACATTTAACACTTCAATATGCATATCTATCCTGTCCAGCAAAGGACCGGAAATGCGTGCGCGGTATCGGGCGATCTGTTCACAGGTGCATTGGCAACGACCACTTATATGTCCCAGATAACCACATGGACAAGGATTCATCGCAGCAATCAATTGGAAGCGAGCATCGAATTCAGCCTGACGAGCAGCACGGGATATCGTGATACGACCCGATTCCAACGGTTCACGCAACACCTCAAGCGCGCGCCTTTCAAACTCGGGTAACTCATCCAGAAACAAAACACCGTTGTGCGCCAATGATATCTCGCCTGGACGCGGCGGATTTCCACCACCGACCAACGCAACACCGGATGCTGTGTGATGCGGGGCGCGAAACGGACGCCGCCGCCATTGAATAGACAGTGTCTCTGATGAGCAACGTTGCTCGCTCACCGACAATATGGCGGCCGTTTCCAATGCTTCAGATTCATCCATCGAAGGTAAAATACCTGGCAGACGTGCGGCTAACATACTTTTACCTGTACCAGGAGGACCGACCATTATTAAGCTGTGGCCACCCGCTGCCATAATCTCTAATGCACGTTTGGCGTGATGTTGCCCACGGACATCCGTTAAATCCTCTTCGAGTGGAACGCGATTTCGCCATATTGGTGGCGACATGGGTTGAAGATTTTGCGTATTATTTAAATGTGCGCATACCTCAAGCAAATGGCCAGCACCAAACACATCAATGTCGCTGACCAGTGAAGCCACCTCCGCGTTCTCTTTTGGTACTAACAGCGAACGTTTGGCAATGCGTGTCTGTAATGCAACCGGTAATACACCGCGTACATTCCTCAACTCACCACTTAGCGCCAGTTCACCCACAAATTCATGATGATCTATAAATTGGCGGCTTATCTGTTTCGAAGCCACCAAAATACCTATCGCGATTGGCAGGTCGAAGCGCCCTCCTTCTTTTGGTAAGTCGGCAGGCGCAAGATTGATAGTAATTCTACGACGCGGAAACTCAAAATGAGAGTTGATTAATGCACCACGAACACGGTCCTTACTTTCTTTTACAGCGGTTTCCGGCAATCCCACTATGGATAAACCCGGCAAGCCTTTAGACAAAAGCACCTCGACCGTGACTAACGGCGCTTCAACACCCACCAGGGCACGACTATATATAACTGCAAGTGACATAAGAAAACTCTTTCCAATAGGGTTCACTCCCGCCCGTGGAAGCACCGCTACTATCACTCACCGAAGCTTACTTATAACTTTCCTCCCTGGTTTTTATTTTCTCTTTTAACTTGCTAACGCTGACCTTCTCCCTCTCTATCCTTTTCCAACTCTATCCTTTTCCAACTCTGCCACTTGTTTTTCCAACGCCTCGAGTTTCGCGCGGGTTCTTTGTAATACAGCCGCTTGTGTATCAAATTCTTCACGCGTGACCAAATCAAGCTGAGAGAATTTGGCTTGTAACACGGCCTTTACATTTTTTTTCAAATCTTGTTGCACATCCCGTGCACCCTGAGGTATCAGCCCGGCAAGTTTGTCTGCCACATCATTTATGATTTTTGGATCAATCACGTTTCCACCTTCATTGTCTTTTGATTAACATGCGACACACAGCGTGTCATTCTGCAGTCACACTACACTAATAAGTCAGTAGCACAAAACCCCTGATAAATTGTATCAATTTGGTGCGCGTATAATTTAACAATTCCAATATGGTGCAGACGTCTCGTCGAATGACCCAGACAATTCCCCTACGAGATTATCTTAAATAACTCAGTTGAATCGCAGCAATGGCAACTAAACTATTGAATTAAAAGTCCTTTTCACAAATTTTAGACTCACTCATGGCGTGGAGACGTAATCACCCAAAATCTGTAAAAAAGACTTTAGGTTCAGTGCATTAGACGTCCACAGTCGATTCATCTGATTTATTTAGGGTTATCATCGTAATTGAAAAAAAATAATGGCACAGGGCATGCTATATAAGCTCATTGAGAAAATAATAAGCCTGATAAATTACGTTAAACAATTACTTTGCTTCGCTTTTGTTTGATTTTTATCCAAATAGGCAACACCGTGTTTGGGATACGCTAGAGTCTGAAATAACTTTTAGAGTCTGCAATACAAGTGTCCCGTTCAATTGGCGTTGTTTTGCACCTATTCTCTAGTGTTACGCTTAATGTCCTGTCATCCGCGTATTGGTGCTTATCAATTTTTACCAGGCTTGTTATCGCCCGATCCGGGTTAGTCATTCTGATGGAGGTAAGAACGAAATGAAACTGGTAACCGCAGTTATTAAACCATTTAAATTAGATGATGTACGTGAAGCACTTTCTGAAATCGGTGTTCAAGGAATAACAGTAACCGAGGTTAAGGGCTTCGGTCGCCAAAAAGGGCACACCGAACTCTATCGAGGTGCTGAATACGTCGTCGACTTTTTACCTAAAGTAAAACTGGAAATCGCAATTAATGATGATTTGAAAGACCAGGTAATCGAAGCGATTTCCAACGCAGCCAAAACAGGCAAAATTGGCGACGGAAAATTATTCGTTTCCAGCATTGATGAAGTAGTACGAATCAGGACGGGTGAATCCGGTCCAGATGCGATTTAAGCAAATACCACCAATGTTAAAACAATCGATGTTAATACAATGAATTTTGGGGAGGAAGAAACGTGGAAGCAATAGCAGAGTTAGGTTATGCACTCGATACATTTTATTTTTTAGTGTGCGGCGCATTAGTCATGTGGATGGCGGCGGGTTTTGCCATGTTAGAAGCGGGTTTGGTGCGCAGTAAAAATACCGCAGAAATACTGACCAAGAACATTTCGTTGTTCTCAATCGCATGTATTATGTACATGCTTGTCGGGTACGGGCTAATGTATCCTGCTGAAGCCGTAAACTCATGGTGGCCTGGTTTTGGTGGGTTACTGGGTAAAGACGATAATGCAGCTGCCGCGGTCATTGCAGGTGGTGAGGGCGCACCGTATTACTCCAAATTGTCAGACTTCTTTTTCCAGGTTGTTTTTGTCGCCACCGCGATGTCCATTGTGTCCGGCGCGGTGGCGGAACGCATGAAGCTTTGGGCTTTTCTGGCATTTTGCGTCGTCATGACGGGCTTTATCTATCCTATACAAGGTTACTGGAAATGGGGTGGCGGCTTTTTAGATGGCTTGGGCTTTAATGATTTCGCCGGTTCAGGCGTTGTTCATTTGTGTGGCGCCACTGCGGCGTTAGCGGGGGTATTATTACTCGGTGCTCGAAAAGGCAAGTACGGTAAAAACGGGGAAATTATGCCAATCCCGGGTGCCAATATGCCCTTAGCCACACTCGGTACCTTTATTTTATGGTTAGGCTGGTTTGGCTTTAACGGCGGTTCAGAACTTAAACTTTCTAATGTCGGTGAAGCGAATTCAGTCGCATTGGTCTTTGTGAATACAAACATGGCCGCCGCCGGGGGGGTCATTGCCGCACTAATCACCGCGCGCTTGGTGTTCGGTGAAGCGGACTTGACCATGGCGTTGAGTGGTGCCTTGGCGGGTTCGGTCGCCATCACCGCAGAACCACTCGCGGGCAGCCCGTTGACATCGACAATCGTGGGGGCAGTAGGTGGCGTTATCGTTGTATTTTCAATTATTGGTCTCGACAAGCTTCGAATTGATGACCCGGTCGGTGCTATTTCTGTGCACGGCACCGTCGGCATATGGGGTTTAATCGCTGTTGCCATCACCAACCCGGAAGCCAGTTTTAGCGCTCAATTAATCGGAATGTTCACTATTTTCGCTTGGGTGTTCATCACCAGCTTTCTCGCCTGGCTTGCCATTAAAATGGTTATGGGCATTCGCGTAAGCGAAGAAGAAGAATACGGGGGTGTTGATTTATCGGAATGTGGTCTGGAAGCCTACCCGGAATTCACGGGTACGCGTGGATCGGGTAAATAAACGTTTTAAATAAAGGAGGGCATTCATATGAATGCCCTCCTTTTTT
>CAZWBV010000231.1:0-2844 GCA_964632225.1 uncultured Gammaproteobacteria bacterium
TCCCCAACTTGAAAAAAG
Source organism: uncultured Gammaproteobacteria bacterium (assembly GCA_964632225.1). Lineage (GTDB taxonomy): Bacteria > Pseudomonadota > Gammaproteobacteria > SG8-11 > SG8-11 > JAADIM01. The sequence continues at coordinate 19 of CAZWBV010000231.1, forward strand.
GGAACGTCTATCAGAAGAAGTAGAAGAGGCAACGGTTAATGCAGCCGCGACACGATTTGGCGAGCCGAAACACGCATCAGAATTACTGTTACCTGCGGCAACAACAAAAGTAATACCATTGTTAATTGCATTTTGCACGGCGGCGTCGAGTGCCCTGGACGAACCGCCGCCTAAACTCATGTTTGCTACCGCAGGAAGTACCGCATTTTGGGCGACCCAGTCAACACCCGCGATGACAACCGAGTTAGGGCTTGAGCCATCACAGTCTAAGACGCGTACTGCGACCAGTGTGACGTTCTTGGCGACACCGAAGGTTGAACTGCCGACGGTCCCGGCAACATGGGTACCATGACCGTTACAGTCATTTGCAATACTGTCATTATTGAATATATCCCGGCCATTTACTGCGCGGCCAGCAAAATCACTGTGAGACACAAAGATACCGGTATCAATGATGTAAGCACGTACACCGCTGCCATCGGTGTTGTAATTATAGAGTGAATCGAGAGGTAAATTTGGCTGGTCTAATCGATCGAGTCCCCAAGTTGCGTTACTTTGGGTGATATTTGCTCTCATGATCTGGTCTTGCTCAATGAATGCCACTCGATTATCCGCAAGCAGGGCGCGCATATCTGTTTCCGTCATTTGAGCGGAAAAACCAGGAAGCGCAGCGTGATATTGTGTTTTTATTGTGGCTTTGTGTGAATTCGCCATTTCTGTGGTGGCATTTGCGACAACATAGCGACGATAGTCCATTGCACTGACCGAGTTGATTGAGGCTTGCCCGAAGAGAGTGGCCATCTGTTGATCAACATATTGATTTTTTAATACCACAATATATTGATCTTTAATGGCTCGATCGGCACTCGCGCTGATGTATTTTGATTGTACATTAGTCACTTCAAATGTGTAGTTGGAAGCAGATGATTCAGCGGTAGCAATTGTGGCGATTGCGATGAACAGAGCAAGCGCTTTTTTTGGACGCCTGTTTACTAATTTACGTTTGTTATCTGTGTTATGTTTCATATTTACTCCATTATAAAAATTTATATTTACTCCATTATGTTTTTTTATATGCGCCCAATTTATTATTAACCCACACCCTTGCTTTAGTAATATTTTATCGCTCTGTTAACTTTAATCCCGTATGGAGATCATAACTGGATCTGGTGTTTGCGTATTTGAAAAAAACGGTGTGTTTGCTCGACGTGCTTACTTGACGCGTTTGCTTGAATTAGATGTCACCAAACATTGAAACAACGAAAAAAAGAGACACACCACCCAGGGTTAAAGATAACGCTGTCTAATTGAATAGTCCAGAGGAGATCTTGAGTTTATCAACGGGTATATTAATTACGCATCCTTAGATCTTCGTGACATAAGGACATTCCTGTTCCAAACTTATCGACGCCATAACTGGTTATTAAATATGCAAATTACATTGGTAATGCAAGACTGAAATCGGTTTTGCCGGTGGTTTTTTTGTCTGCTTGCTTTAGAAGTGAAACTCTCAAGTTTAGAGCACCACAAATACTGAAACCACTAAAACAACCATCTCAGTGAATTCGACTGTCGCGCCGGCGGTGTCACCGCTGGTGCCGTGTATGCGCTTTAACATCAACATTCTTAACGCCATCAACGTCGTGATTGCACTTGCGATAAGTAACACGCCATTGAATCCGGTTATGAATGTGATACAGACGAAGGTAATCGCAATCATTGCCCATGTGGGTGTGCGAGGTAGATGCTTAGTCAATGTTGATCCTAGTCCAGCTTCGCGAACATATGGGGTTGTTAGAAATAACATCGGCAGTATTGTTCTTCCCAAAATAGGCGCGAGGATAATTGGGCTCCAATTGTTGTGACTTATCAGTGTTTCGAGTGCAGCGAACTTTATTATCAATACTAATGTGACTAACATTACTGCTGCCGGGCCAGAACAGGGATCCTTCATGATTTTTAATGTACGCTCACGATCACCGTAGCCACCTAACCAGGCATCGGCACTGTCAGCAAGACCATCCAGGTGCAATCCACCCGTTATCAAGGCCCAAAGGGCCAATGATAAGGCCGCAGCAACGCCCGTACTGTCAGTGGACATAGCGACAACAACAACTATTGCACCAATAAGCAAACCGACAATTGGATAGAACAGCAGGGATTGCCCGATTTGTCGGTCACTGACGTTTGATCGAAATGGGATGGGTATACGTGTCAAAAATTGTAATGCAATAAAAAAGGGCTGTAGTGTCACGTTGCACCCTGTTGAGAACATACGTGAGAGTGTGAGTATGGGCTAGAGCTTATGTAAAAACCTGAATGAGATGTCAGGCAAGCCCGTTGTGTACCATCGAGGTTGAAGGAAATGTGGATTCGGCTCATACAGGCATACGGCACATTGATATTAAACAGGGATGATAGCGGCGTAGATAACAGAAAATGTATTATCATGCGGATGATACCGGCATGAGTGATAACAAGCAGATGTTGTTTTTGATGATTTATGACGAGATCATGCCAAAAATCACTGGCACGGTCTTCAAAATGTTGCAGCGTTTCACCGTTGGGCGGTGTGTTGTTGATAGGGTCTTGCCAATATTGCCGAATGAGTTCAGGTGCTTCTTTCATAATTGCTTCGGCTTTTTTTCCTTCCCAATCACCAAAGTCGATTTCCGTGGCGCGCTTGTCTGTTTCCAGTGGGACTGAAATTTGTTGCGACAAATGGCGGGCAAATTCAACGCAGCGTTGCAACGGTGAACTCACAATTTTGTCCCAGGGATGTAAGCTTGTAGTTGTAGATGAGGCTGTAGATGAGGCTGTAGATGA
>CAZWBV010000231.1:2944-4599 GCA_964632225.1 uncultured Gammaproteobacteria bacterium
CCCAGGGATGTAAGCTTGTAGTTGTAGATGAGGCTGTAGATGAGGCTGTAGATGACGTTGTAAAATTAACGGCGCGTTGCATTTGCCTAAATCCGTTTGTCGTTAATGCATCATCGGTGCTCCCTCTGTAACAGACGCCACCCTCTACCTCACCATGGCGCAATAAATCGATGGTAACATCGTTAGTCGCAGGGCGCGGTATGTTTATGCTATTTGTCATCTGAAGAGTCATCTGAAACGCTGCCAGGAATACCCGCTTCACTAAATGTGGCCATATTACGGTGCAGGCTACAAGCAAGACGCAGTAGCGGAATAGTGACCGCTGCACCACTGCCTTCGCCCAGGCGCATACCGAGATTGAGCACTGGGTTAGCACCCAGTGCGTCTAGTATATGGACATGACCTGGTTCAGCTGATGTGTGTGAAAACAAGAACCAGTCGTTCATGTTGTCATATAAATGTGATGCACATAATGCAGCGACAGAACTTATAAAGCCATCGACCAATATGGGTAAGCCATTTTGGGCGCATGCGATGTACGCACCTGCCATTGCGACAATTTCGAAGCCGCCAAGTCGACGTAGAATTTCTGAACAATCGCGTTGGCTTTCTAGATGCAGGGTAAGAGCGCGCTGGATTATCTTAACTTTATGCTCAATACCTGCTTCGTCTAACCCGGTTCCGGGACCAGCCAACTTTTGTGGTAATGTATCCATCAGTGCACATGCGATGGCAGTAGCAGAGGTTGTATTGGCAATGCCCATTTCACCTGCAATATAAATATCTGTATCAGCTAACAGGGCACGTTCCACACTTTGTTTGCCTGCTTCCAGTGCACGCACATATTGTGTTTCTGTCATCGCCGCGTTTTGAGTAAAATTTTCTGTCCCAGGGCCAAGGTTGACATGAAGGACTTTCTCCAGCGGGGTTGTGTCAATTATTGTGCCCATGTTGATGACTTCGAGGTGTGCGCCCAGTTCGTTGGCGAGCACACTGATGGCAGCGCCACCCCTGGAAAAATTCTTAATCATTTCGCTTGTAACCGATTGAGGAAAAGCAGAAACGTTCTCAATGGCGACACCATGGTCTCCAGCAAACACCGTAATCCAAACGTTTTCTGCTTTCGGTAAGGCTGTGTCTTGCATGCCTGCTAGTTGAATTACCAGGTATTCAAGCTGGCCCAATGCGCCGGGGGGTTTGGTTAACTGCATTTGCCGGGCTTCGGCATCCTTTTTTGCGTGTGCTGAAATTTTAGCACCAGGTGTGTTTAGCCATTCGATATCCATTTACTTATCCTTTTAAAGTTGTCGGCAAGCCAGCGACCGTCAGCGTTACTTTATCGCAGATACTGGCCAGTTGTTGATGTAACCAGCCTGCTTCATCACAATATCGACGTGTTATTTCTCCTAGCGGCACAACACCCATACCCGTTTCGTTGCTGACCAGGATGATATGTCCAGGCAATTTGGGAAGGGTCTCCAGTAATTGATTCCGTTCTTTGCAAAATAATGTGTTGTCGTCGCAACATAACAAGTTTGTGATCCACAACGTCAAGCAATCAACAATAATACATTGATTTTTTGTCGCATGATTTTTTAGTGCATTTGCTAGTGCGATAGGTTCTTCGCAAATTTGCCATGTTGGGTCGCGTCGCG
>CAZWBV010000232.1:0-4490 GCA_964632225.1 uncultured Gammaproteobacteria bacterium
AAAATTGCTGTACTAACCTATATGAGTGTAATCGAACATTGAGTTTGTTTCCAGAGAATTGTGTGAATTAAAGGCAGTTTGTTACCTGTTTCCTGATTTTAAGATGCGTTGTTTTTCTCTTTTCCAGTCTTTATCACGTTCATCTGCGCGTTTATCATGCGCCTTTTTACCTTTGGCCAGGCCGATTTCCAGTTTTGCCCGACCGCGACGCCAGTACATTGCCAGTGGTACGACCGTAAAGCCTTTACGCTCAACGGCACCGATTAATTTATCAAGCTCAGACCGGTTGAGTAGCAGTTTACGCGTGCGGGTTGAGTCAGGGCGGATATGGGTCGATGCGGTATTTAGGGGTGTAATTAGCGCGCCAAATAACCACGCCTGGCCTTTTTTGACAATAACGTAACTTTCCACTAATTGGATTTTACCGGCACGCAGGCTTTTTACTTCCCAGCCTTCTAAAACCAAACCTGCTTCATATTTGTCCTCAATTGTGTATTCAAATCGCGCTTTTTTATTCAACGCGATCGTATTGGAATTGGATTTTGTGTTCTTTTTCTTAGTCATGCGGCCATTATAGGCATATTAGAAATTTAGTGCTAAAACCTTATGGTAGGATGACAGCTTATTCGTTTTAAGTTCAGTCAATTGTGGCCAAAAATTAAAAAAACGAGGATTATTTATGGCAATTCATCGTGAATCCATTCATGGTCAGTGGTCAAGCCGTTGGGCATTCATCTTGGCCGCCACCGGGTCAGCGGTTGGATTAGGTAATATCTGGAAATTTCCATACATCACCGGAGAAAATGGCGGTGGTGCCTTTGTGATTGTTTATTTACTGTGTATCGCCGCGATTGGTATTCCGATTATGATTGCGGAAGTCATGATTGGTCGTCATGGTCGAAAAAGTCCAATTAATACCATGCTTGATACGGCGGTGAGTGAAGGAAAATCATCGCATTGGCAATTACTGGGTTGGAGCGGGGTCGTCGCGGGATTTTTTATTTTATCGTATTACAGTGTGATTGCTGGTTGGGCGATTTCTTATATTTTTCCGACTGGCGCGGGTGATTTTAATTTTGCGACTGCGGATGGTGTTGCAAGTATTTTTAATGACCTGGTTGGTTCTTCAGAAAAACTCATTGTTTGGCATAGTCTGTTTATGTTGATGACTATGTTGGTTGTGGCGCGGGGCGTAAAAGCGGGCCTGGAAAAGGCGGTGCGGGTTCTGATGCCCGCTCTGTTTATACTGCTCCTTGTGTTGGTGGGTTATGCGGTGAATAATGGCGCTTTTATGGAAGGCGTAAAATTTTTATTTGAACCGGATTTTTCAAAGATAACAGCAAATGGAATACTTATTGCGATGGGACATGCTTTTTTCACGCTGAGTTTAGGTATGGGTGCTATTATGATTTACGGTTCTTATTTACCTCAGGATGCATCCATTGCAAAAACATCGATTACTGTCGCCTTTGCCGATACTGTAGTCGCGCTGCTTGCTGGGTTAGCCATATTTCCGATCGTGTTTGCATATAACCTGGAGCCGGGTTCCGGACCCGGCTTAATATTTCAGACGTTGCCAATTGCTTTTGGACAAATGCCGGGGGGGCGTTTTTTTGGTATGTTGTTTTTTATCATGCTGACTTTTGCGGCCTGGACATCTGCTATTTCTCTCATTGAACCGGCGGTAGCATGGATAGTTGAAAATAAGGGCGTCAGCAGGGCAAGAGCCTGTTTCTGGTCGGGGCTTGCCACTTGGTTGTTGGGACTGGGGACGGTTTTTTCGTTTAATATTTGGTCTGAAGTTAAATTATTTGGCAACACTTTTTTTGAAAACCTGGATTATTTGACAACAAATATCATGTTACCGTTGGGTGGATTAGCGATAGCTATATTTTCTGTTTGGGTAATGAACACGAAAACCGTGCGCAACGAACTGGCAATGAAGCGGGAATTTAGTTTTAAATTTTGGCAGTTTTTGGTACGTTATATTACGCCTTTGGCCGTTATAATAATTTTTCTAAATGTAATTGGTATTGTTAAATTTTAGTTTGTTATTCACTATAAAAAATTTTAAGTTACACGCACCGATGTTGATCGGTGGAAACTTTGCCTGTTAATTTATCGGTGAGCAGTGACTACAATCAGTAAAAATGCGTTAGTACCCTACCCAGCGAGTTCGATGTTTGCCCTTGTGGATGATATAGAAGCTTACCCCGCTTTTTTGCCTTGGTGCGAATCGACTGCAGTGCATAATCGGACAGATGATGAAGTTAACGCAACGATAGATATCGTTCATCGCGGTTTTCATAAATCATTTACCACGTGTAACCGAAATCAACGCAATAAGATGATTGAAATCAGTCTGGTCGAAGGGCCGTTTCAGCGGCTTGAAGGGGTTTGGCGTTTTGATGAATTAGGTGATGATGGCTGCAAAATTTCATTGGATTTGCAATTCGAATTTAGTAACAAATTAGTTAGTTTGGCGTTTGGCCCGGTATTTTCTCAAATCGCAAATAGCCTGCTTGATGCTTTTTGCATTCGCGCAAAAGAGCTGTATGGATAATCAGGATATTATCTTGGTTGAAATAGCATACGCAGTGCCGGAAAAGCAAGTTATAGTGCCAATAAAAGTGAAAATCGGCACAGCAGTCAACGATGCGATTGTTCAATCTGGCATATTGGACACCTTTCCTGATATTAATTTGGCAGTGAACAAAGTGGGCATTTTTGGCAAGCTGACTAAGCTTGATTCCTTGCTGCGCGAGGGTGACCGAATTGAAATATATCGACGGTTAATTGCTGATCCAAAAGAAATAAGAAGAAGACGTGCGGCTGAGGGTAAGAAAATGAAAAAAAGTAAAGGAACTGGAGGCAATAAAAATTAACTGTAAGAAAAATAGTATTGAGGAAATAACAGAGTCATTACATCTCGTTTTCTTTTGATTTTATCGTGGCGAAAGTAGGCGAATCTTTAATTTCTTTAGACGCGACCTTCTTCGATGCATCCCGTGATTTTAGGGCAACCGTGCCATTGAATTTGACCACTTTGTTATCCTGGAAAAATACGGTGATATGGGTCGATTCCTTTTTACTGCTGTCAGAATCCAGGCTAAACACATAGTCCCAACGATTTTCATGGAAGGGGTCATTGATGAGCGGTGTGCCTAAAATAAAACGAACTTGGTTTCTATCCATACCAATTTTGAGCTTATTCGTCATGTCATTTGTGATAACGTTACCTTGTTGTATATCCAATTGGTGGATAGAGCATGCCGATATTGTTAAAATAAATGCAGCGCTCAATAAACGCGCTGTTGAGCGAAGGCTGATGATGATGGGAATAATGGGCACAATGGAAAAGAGTGCCGTCAAACGTCGCATAAACAACAGAGGAAATTTATAATTAAAAACTGAGTGCTTCATAGTCACGAATTATCGCTATTTTTTATTCAAATTAACATTGTTTTTCACTACTTTAGTTATTACCTTTTTTAATTACAATAGTTCATTATATTGCTTAACCGAATCGACTTTTGACACCAATAATTAGACATCCAATATTAAATACCAACTATTAAATACCGACTATTGGGACAAAAAGTGAACAATATAATATATAGTAATTTTATTATATACGAGAATCAAGACCTTGGTAACCCTGGACCTTAAAAAAGCGGGTTTAAAAGCCACCATTCCGCGCCTGAAAATCCTCGAAATGTTTGAAAAAAACGGGGGTAAACACCTCAGTGCTGAAGATGTTTATAAAACATTTCTAGACATAGGGGAAGATGTGGGTTTGGCGACGGTATACCGTGTATTGACTCAATTTGAGGCAGCAGGGCTAATAACCAAGCATAATTTTGAGGGTGGGCATTCTGTATACGAACTAAATCAAGGCCCCCATCATGATCATATTTTGTGCATAAAATGTGGCCGGGTTGATGAGTTTTTGGATGAAACGATAGAAGAGCGGCAACGGGTGATTGCAGAGGAAAAAGGCTATTCGATTACAGATCATTGCTTGTATATTTATGGGATTTGTCAGTATTGCCAGAGTTGAAGACGACTTTATTTAACGCAAAGTACAAAGTCGCCACAAATGACTTTTTCAAGTCTAGTTGATAATATTTGTGCTTGATAAAAAGTCAAATAGCTTTTCGGGTAGACTTTTATGTACATAATTTGAATCTAATTAAAATAAGGTACCCCTCCAGCTTTGTCGGGGATAGTTACTTTCTTGCACGTATACGTGCTGCACCCACTTCGGGGTAGATGATAAAATCGTGAATTAACAAGGTACAGCCGCCGATGAGAAATATTATGTATCCCACAATGATTATATAAGCGAGTATAATTTGCCATTGTGTCGCCTCTTTTCTTAAATCAATCGTTTTTCCGAAAAGTCCATCTTGATAGATGAATCGCCTATTTATGAATATGGAAATTAATGTGTTATTAAATTTTTTATCCCGATAGGGATGAAGTACGAT
>CAZWBV010000233.1:0-1416 GCA_964632225.1 uncultured Gammaproteobacteria bacterium
TAATGGCTTGCCGGGCAGGCGGGTAGTCGCATAACGACAGGGGATACAACCGATGACTTTCATGGGTGCTAATGTATTCCTGTTGTTTAGCTAAACTTTTTAGCGTCTTCCAGAAACTGCGCAATGCCGTTGTCGGTCAGCGGATGTTTTTGCATTTGTGTCAGTACATTACCCGGAATGGTAAAAATATGAGCGCCAACCAGCGCAGGCTCTATGACGTGCATGGGACTGCGGATCGATGCGACAATGATTTCGGCGGTGATATCAGGGTAGTTGTCAAAAATAGTGGCAATTTCACGAATTAATTCGTTTCCTTCGATTGATATGTCGTCGAGGCGACCAACAAAAGGGCACACGTTGGTGGCACCGGCTTTGGCCGCGAGGATTGCCTGGCTGGCAGAAAAAATCAACGTGACATTGGTTTTGATCCCTTCGCTGGCAAAGCGCTTAACGGCTTTGAGGCCGGCGTTGCACATAGGAATTTTAACGACGATGTTGTCGGCAATTTTAGCGAGTTTTTTGCCTTCTTTATAGATGCCGTCTTCTTCCAGCGACAACACTTCCGCATGAATGGGCCCGTCAACGATGTCGCAAATGTCTTTAATGGCTTGGTCCATGGATTTGCCGGTTTTTGCGATCAATGTCGGGTTGGTGGTGACGCCATCGCATAGACCCAGATCCAAGCCCGCCTTAATTACTGCTGTGTCCGCACTGTCGACATATATTTTCATGATTTTGCTCCGATAAAATAATTTTCTGTACTTTCCAGTTTGTCCTGCGTTGTTAGCAGGGTGTTAATCATTTCTCTGACGGCGGCATTGCCACCGCGTTTCTCCGTTACCCAATCTGCTTGTTGTTTGACTCGATCAAGCGCGTTCGCTGGTGCAACAAAGACACCCACATAAGGTTTGCATACCAAGTCCAGTATGTCGTCGCCCATATATAAAACGTGTTTGGCATCCAGCCCGGCCTTGCTGATTATTTCCTGCAGCGCGCTTTGTTTGTAGAAGTGGCCGGATTCGTAATAATCGAATTTAAGCTCGGTGACGCGCCGTTCCACTGCCGCACTGACCCTGCCCGTTAAAACTGCCAATTGCAGGCCAGCTTGTTTTGCCAATGTTATGCCAAAGCCATCTTGAACATGGAACGATTTGATGTCGCTATCGCCCCCAGCATAAATAATAGCGCCATCCGTTAATACGCCGTCCACGTCTAATACGAGTAACTTTATGGCGCGCAGTTTATTCTGTAGTTGTGCATCCATTGTTAGACCAAAATCGTAAGACCCGTTAAGCTAGAAAGCGTAATAATCAAAAGCCAGAAAGCGCAGCTAAAAGCCAGAAAGCGCAACTCAGTTCGCAGCGCGAACGCTAACTAATATCCCATGACTGTACCAAGTCATGAATTTCAACCGCC
>CAZWBV010000233.1:1476-4469 GCA_964632225.1 uncultured Gammaproteobacteria bacterium
TTGGATGTGTTTCAACAAACAAACCATGTGCGCCGGCAGCTATGCCTGCACGGGTTAATGTAGGAATATATTGTGGTTCGCCACCGCGTGGGTCTTTAGAACTAATGCCATAGATGCGAACAATATGGCCTGCATCAAAAATAACCGGGTAACCCAGGTCAGACATGATGGGAATCGCACGTATGTCTGATACCAGACGGTTGTAGCCAAAACTGGAGCCGCGTTCACACAATAAGATATTTTGATTGCCCACCGAGGTGAGTTTGTCGATGGGCGAATCCATATTTTCCGGGGCGAGAAACTGCCCTTTTTTGACATTGATGACTTTGCCAGTTTGGCCTGCTGCGAGTAGTAAAGAGGTCTGTTGACAAAGGTAGGCCGGTATTTGCAACACATCCAGCACGTCGGCAGAGGTGGCGCAATCCGTTTCCCGGTGAATATCACTGAGAACGGGGATGTCGAATTCATTGCCGATCGATTGCAGTGCTTTTAGACCTGCTTCGATACCCAGGCCGCGATTGTTGCTTGCTGCGCCGCGGTTATCTTTTTCATAAGACGATTTAAAAACATAGTTAAAACCGATTTTTTCGGAAAGTTTAACCATATGCTCTGCGACGCGCATGCCTAATGCCTCGTTTTCTAACAGACAAGGACCCGCGATGACGCAGAGTTTTTCGCCTTTCCCAATGGTAAAATTCTTTATTTTGACGTTATGCATGAACGACCTCAAATGGATGATTGTATAACGAACCCGCAATGGTAAGGGGAAAAGTGAACACAGTCAAAGGGGTTGTGGCTTGCGTCTACCCGCACGATTTTGAATCTTCACTGGCGCAATATCTCATTATGAGATATTGTTAGGGATGCGGGTGATTGCGCGAAGGCGATTGTTAGAATTTACTGAAAAACAGCCAAATACATCAATTTTTTTGGGTGCATGGTATCGAATTGTCACGCAGAGTGACATACCTGACTTCTTGACGTTGACGAAGATATTTCCAAGTACAGATATGGCTGATAATTTAATCAGATTCATTATAGGCGGCAATAGAATAAGGGTGATTGCCGTTGTACACTACACTACCCAGTGTTTATATATTCGCCATGTGCTGATACACAAAGAATATATCGCCATGGAATGAAGAGGGCGTGCACACGCCTAAATCTCAAACGCCATGGGTATAACGAAGAGAAATAGCAAGCATCATGGCGAGTCAATTAGAGAAAATATCGAAAGTGTGGCCAACTATTAAAGCGATATTCTCAGTACCACACTCTGAGGACGAATATCAGGCCTTAGTTAAAACGCTGGATAGCTTGGTGGATGAAGTAGGCAATAGCGAAGATCCTACATTGACGCCTGTCATCGAAACAATAGGCAGTCTAATAAAAAATTATGAAGATCAAGAATATAGAATAAAACAAGCTTCCCCCATCGATACGTTAAAATACCTGATGCGAGAGCATGGCTTAAAACAATCTGAATTAACAGAAATAGGCAGCCAAGGTGTGGTGTCTGAAATATTAGCAGGAAAAAGAGCACTGAATATTGAACAAATTAAAAAAATCAGCGATAGGTTTCATGTTTCGCCGCTAGTGTTCATTTAGGTGTCTTTGTATGGATTTCTGCAAGTCCGACTGCGGTATTATTATTGATAGACGCTATAATGGTAGTGACTCTTTTCAGTAAGATTTCAATAATATTTCAATAACAGGATTTTTTAATGGCCACATTGCAAATAATCGGTGAAGACGCTCATTTTTCAATAGAATTGAGTCAAATAGGGATTGGGCGCACCTATGATAACGAAATTGCGATAGATGACGAATCCGTTAGCGCCTATCACGCCATGGTGACGGTGGTGCCGTGTTCTACCAGCAAAAAGAAAAATAACGAGTACATCATTGAAGACCTGGAAAGCACCAACAAGACGTTTGTTAATGGAAGGGTTATTAGCAAGCATAAATTAAAAGACGGCGATATAATCCGAGTCGGGGAAACCCGCATTAAATTTTCACTTAAGAAATATGTCACACCCCAACAGGATTTTCAAAAAACAAAAAAACTCAATCAGAAAACAATGGCAAAATATTTGTTAAAAAAATAACCTCGAATCGGTACACTCGTCTTTCACCGGATTCAGTTGTGACTCATAATAGTGGCGCTGTTGTGCCATTATGACAACTGGTGCATGAACCAAATACTTGTGCATGGTCAACCACGCTGGTGGGTACGAAGGTGTTTGTGTAATGACATGTTTCGCACAAACTGGTAGTGGCAATGTGTAGACTCGATTTTCCAAACGAAACAGTACCAATGTCGTGACACGTGATACAGGATTCTGTCACAATAGTGTGATCCAGGACTTCATTGGTCCAGAATGTTGCATACGTCGTGTGGCAGGCGTCACATTGTTCGACCGTCGTGATGTGGGTAGCAGACTTTCCGAAGGCGAGATTGTCGTTATGGCATTCGTTACATAATCGGGGCGTGCCTTTGAAGATACCCCCTTTATGGCATTGTTCACATACCAGGAATTGATGTGCCCCAATGAGTTCAAATGCTGCGGTGAGATGATCAAATTCCGCTATTTGTGTGTCGACAGGTTCCGACGTCTCTGCATTTGTGGTGCCAGTCACTAAAAAAAGAAATAGGAATAAGTAGGTGTAGACACCCAGGTGTGGCTTAAGGCCAATTGTACTCGTTTCCTGACCGCTCATACTCTTCACCTTGTTTTATAACGATAATACAGTTCTGTTTTGTTGGTCCTCCCTTTATTTAACGTCTATTCATCTATTTTAATTAGTAAACTTCATATATTTTTATATAATACAGTGAGCTGTTGGTTTAACCTAAATAAATCAGTTGGATCTACTACGGACGTCTAATGCACTAAACCTAAAGTGTTTTTCCCGAATTTTAGACTCACCCGTAGAGTGACTACGCGATCGCCTAAAATTCGGGAAAAATACTTTATCTTCCGCACCTTAGT
>CAZWBV010000234.1:0-4329 GCA_964632225.1 uncultured Gammaproteobacteria bacterium
TGGACGGCGATACCCGTGCCACGCTGGACACGGGTATCGCGTTTCTGGAACACATGCTTGATCAAATCGCACGCCATGGTTTGATAGAAATGGATATCAAAGCAAGCGGTGACCTGCATATTGATGCCCACCACACAGTGGAAGACATCGGCATCACGTTAGGTCAAGCCTTTAACAAAGCGCTGGGTGACAAAACCGGTATACGGCGTTATGGCCATGCCTATGTACCACTGGATGAAGCGTTGTCGCGCGTTGTGATTGATTTCTCCGGGCGACCGGGTCTGGAATACCATGCTGACTACCCACGTTCACACATTGGTGAATTTGACGTGGATTTAATTCATGAATTCTTTCAGGGATTTAGCAATCATGCAAAAGCGACCCTGCACATCGATTGTGTCCGCGGGAACAATGCACATCACATCGCTGAAACAATTTTTAAGGCATTTGGTCGCGCTGTCCGTATGGCGGTTGAATTTGACCCACGCATGCGAGACACCATGCCTTCGACGAAAGGCAGCCTGTAACTGAATATGAACACCATTGCAGTAATCGATTATGGCATGGGTAACCTGCATTCAGTTGCAAAAGCGATAGAACACGCGCCGGGCAATTGCAGGGTTATCGTTACACAGTCAAAAAAAGAAATATTGGCTGCGGACCGCGTTGTATTACCCGGTGTCGGTGCCATGCGTGATTGCATCGGTGAAATCAAACGACTGGAATTGCATGGTGTTATTCAGGAAGCAGCAAAAAACAAGCCGTTTCTTGGCGTGTGCGTTGGTATGCAAGCACTGATGGAACATAGCGCCGAAAATAATGGCGTAGATTGCCTGAATATATTACCGGGCCAGGTCGAATTATTTGCCAGCAACTTGACGAGTGCAAACTTATCCAAAACAAACTTACTTAACACAAACTCACTTAACACAAACAGTGAACATCTAAAAATACCGCACATGGGTTGGAATAATGTGACTCAGACCAGTTCACACCCTTTATGGCAAGGTATCGAGCAAGACTCACGATTTTATTTTGTACACAGTTATTATGTAAGTGCCATTGATAATGATCACGCAGCGGCATCGACGGACTATGGCATAAAATTTACGTCTGCGGTGGCACATGAAAATATTTTTGCTGTACAGTTTCACCCGGAAAAAAGCCAGCACCGTGGCTTAAAGCTGTATGAGAATTTCATCCATTGGGATGGAAATATCTGACTAAATAACGGAAGTACGCGATTTATAATGCTAGTGATACCCGCAATTGATCTAAAGGATGGGCAATGTGTCCGGCTTCGCCAAGGACGCATGGAAGATGACACCGTGTATTCGAACGACCCAGTCACAATGGCGGGAAAATGGGTCGATGCAGGCGCAAAAAGACTGCACCTGGTCGACCTCAATGGTGCGTTCACGGGAAAGCCGGAAAACGCGGGCATTATTCATCAGATCAGTAACGCATTTCCCAATGTCCCCATACAAGTCGGTGGCGGAATAAGAGAAAAAGACACTGTGCAAGCCTATCTTGATGCTGGTGTCAGTTACGCTATTATAGGCACCAAAGCGGTACAATCACCTGAATTTGTTGCGGAACTCTGCACTGCATTTCCGGGTCATATTATTGTTGGCCTGGACGCAAAACATGGCAAGGTTGCAACAGAGGGTTGGGCCAATGTATCGACGCACAATGTCATCGATATGGCGACCTTGTTTGAGCAAGACGGTGTCGAGGCGATTATATATACAGATATCAGTCGTGATGGCATGCAAACGGGGGTCAATATTGAATCAACTGTGGCGTTAGCGGAAGCCGTTAATATTCCCATTATTGCCTCAGGCGGCATCACAAATCTTGACGATATTCGGTCACTTTGCGCCGTTAAACGCTCAGGCATCGTCGGTGCAATTACAGGACGGGCAATTTATGAAGGCAGCCTGGATTTTTCTGCCGCGCAAAAATTAGCAGATCAATTAGGGCGTCGTTGATAAAATGGGGCTCGCTAAACGTATTATCCCTTGCCTGGATGTTGACAACGGACGTGTCGTCAAAGGTGTGCAATTTGTCAATATCCGGGATGCGGGTGATCCGGTAGAAATTGCCCGACGCTATAACGAACAAGGTGCGGATGAAATTACCTTTCTCGATATCACGGCAAGCTCAGACAATCGCGAAACGCTGGTCCATGTAGTTGAAGAAGTCGCTGGCAGCGTTTTTATACCACTAACGGTCGGCGGTGGCATCCGTAAAGTGGATGACATAAGAAGAATGCTGAATGCAGGTGCAGACAAAGTAGCTATTAATACAGCGGCTGTGTCAAACCCGGGGTTTGTAAAACAGGCATCAGAAAAATTTGGCTCGCAATGTATTGTAGTCGCCATTGATACAAAACGTGTTAATAGTGCCGAACAACCATTACGATGGGAAATTTTCACGCATGGGGGCCGCAAAGCCACAGGCATTGATGCGGTCCAATGGGCGATCAGAATGGCTGACTATGGCGCAGGAGAATTACTGGTCACCAGCATGGATCGTGATGGCACAAAATCGGGTTTCGATAATATACTCAACCGGACAATCAGCGATGCCGTCCGCGTTCCGATTATCGCATCGGGGGGTGTCGGCAACCTGGAGCACTTAGCTGAAGGTGTTATAGAGGGCCGTTGTGATGCTGTTTTAGCGGCAAGTATTTTTCATTTCGGCGAGTACACCGTAGCACAAGCAAAAAAACACATGGCCGCACGCGGTATCGAAATGCGAATTGATTAAACTAGATGGATACTAACTGATGGACACTGACTGGCTCGACAAAATAAAATGGACTGAAGCAGGTTTGGTTCCCGTCATCGCGCAGGAGGAATCCACCGACAAAGTACTGATGCTCGCCTGGATGAGCCGGGAATCGCTGACATTAACCATCAAAGAAGGCAAGGCTATTTATTGGTCACGCTCACGCCAGCAACTTTGGCGAAAAGGCGAAGAATCCGGTCACACGCAAATTATCAAAGAAATTCGTCTGGACTGCGACGATGATGTTATTCTAATCAAAGTGGAGCAATCAGGCGGCATTGCGTGCCATACCGGCCGCCATAATTGTTTTTTCCAACGCCTGGAAAACAAAAAATGGGTAAGTATTGACCCCGTTTTGAAAGATCCTGCGGATATATATAAGCAATGACTGACATACTTAAACAACTCGATTTAATACTAGAACAGCGCAAATCGGAAAATCCGCACGAATCGTATGTCGCTAGCCTTTATGCGAAAGGCACGGACGCCATTTTGAAAAAAATTGGCGAAGAAGCCACCGAAACGGTGCTGGCCGTAAAAGACGGCGATTCGTCTAAGATTATTTATGAAACGGCCGATTTATGGTTTCATACACTTGTCATGCTTAAACAGCAGGGCCTTGATTCTGGTGATGTTTTACAAGAGCTACAACGGCGTTTTGGCACCTCCGGCTTAACAGAAAAAGCATCCAGAGACTCACATGACTGATTGCCTGTTTTGTAAAATTGTCGAAGGTACACTGCCGTCAGACCAGGTATACCAAGATGACAAAGTGGTGGTTTTCAAAGACATTAATCCGTGCGCACCAACACACCTGCTAATCGTGCCCAGGTTACATATTGAAAGCCTAAATGACATGGACGACACACATCATGCACTTATTTCGCACATGATGTTGTTATTACCTAAGCTTGCCAAAGAGCAAGGACTGACAGGTGGTTTTCGAACAATAGTGAATACTGGCAAAGAAGGTGGGCAAGTTGTTTTCCACTTGCATATTCATCTTTTAGGTGGCAAACAACTGCCAGGATTTTAATTACTTGGAGATTTAAATATGGGTATTAGTATTACGCAATTATTAATCGTTTTAGCGATCGTCATTTTACTGTTTGGTACAAAAAAATTGCGCAATATCGGTGGCGACCTCGGTGGCGCAATCAAAACGTTTAAGAAATCGATAAAGGATGACGAAAAAGAAAAAACAGACAGCGACCCGGATAAACTAAGCGACCAAAAAAGCGAACGTATTATCGAGGGGGATGTCTCTTCACACGCCTCTTCACAAGAGAGGTCAAAAGATCGATCGAAGGAAGAGAAAAAAGTTTAGCACCTTCATTTAGCGCTTTCATTTAGACAAGCATACCATGTTCGATATTGGTTTCTGGGAAATTGCTATTATAGGCGTCATCGCACTGATTGTTATTGGCCCGGAAAAATTACCCAGCGTCGCCCGTAACGTCGGTGCCTGGATTGGCAAAGGAAAACGTTTAATTGGGTCAGTACAAGCGGACATAAATCGCGTACTTAGTCGGACAG
>CAZWBV010000235.1:0-4325 GCA_964632225.1 uncultured Gammaproteobacteria bacterium
AACAGGGTGAAGTGGAAAGACAAAAAGTAGAATTGGTAAGGGATGAAGTTAAAAAAGAAAAAATGATCAACCAAATACAACAGAAAAAGAAAAGGAAAGTGACACAGTCGAAAACGTTGATTCGACAGGCTCTTAGTACACCGACATGATCACCTTGACGGTGTACTAGTACTATTATAACTGGCTATAACTAGCGTTTTGAAGTCACTTTTTCCCACACAAGTATTCGATTGTTTGCTGGCATTTCAACATCATTGGTTAGTTGAAGATGTGAGGCCATAGCGAGTTTATTCAACGCTTCAAAGTCCTTGATGCCGCTTTCAGTATCTCGACTTTTTAGCCATTCATCAAATCGGGCGTTGCTTGGACTGGTGTAGTCGCCATTATAATTAAAGGGCCCGTATAGACAGAAATGACCCTTTATCTGTAATATTTTTCCGACGCCCGCGAACATATCGACAACATTGTGCCAGTGCATAATGTGCGCTGTGTTCGCACTAAAAACGCCGTCAAAAACCTGTGTGGCAGGCCATTCCGAACGGGACACATCCAATTCTGTTGGCGCAGTGATGTTTGTAAGGTTGGCCTCGTTAATCCAGGCATTAATACCGGCATGGTATTCGTTGACATCGCTGGTTTGCCACTTCAGATGCGGTAAATTTTTTGCGAAATGCACTGCATGTTGACCTGTGCCGCTACCAATTTCTAAAACGTTTTTTGTTTTCACAAAAGCAGTATTCAATACCGCAAGTATTGCTGCTTTATTCTGTTCGCAAGATTCGGAAAAAGGCTTCATAAAATTCACTATTTTTGGTCAGTTTAGTCAGTAAAAAAATTATCGGTATTGAATTATTTATGTGTGTCTACATATATCGATATACCTAAATCTTAAACGCTTTGGGTATTATGTGGGTTGATATTGTTTTTATCACCCCAATATTAAAACCAAGTAATTATACAAAATAGGAGATGACACATGTTATTAAATCGATATGATTCTAACACACTGTTTAACCATTTAACCCTTAATGCGTTGAACCCCCATTTTTTCAAGAACTTTTCAGCAGCCGATAAGCGCCGTATAAAAAACGCTGAATCTTATGATACAGACTGGGTGCCGCAAGTCGATATACAGGAACAAGCGGAACAGTACTTGATATTGGCTGATATTCCAGGAATTGACCCAAAGGACATTGAAATTACGCTGGATCAAGGCGTGTTATCAATTTCAGGAAAGCGTGAATCTGAAAAGTCCGCTGAGCAGGACGGGTTGCAGCGCGTTGAGCGGTTTCAGGGCCGATTTATTCGTCGCTTTAGTATACCTGATGCCGTCGATCAGAGTAGAATTAGTGCCAAAGGAAAAAACGGTGTGCTAGAGCTGATTATACCTAAAGTGGAAAAGGCAGTACCACGCAAAATTACAGTGACAGTATGACTTTGGTATTAAGATCGGGTATTAAGATAGGGTATTAATATCAGGTAAGGCCCTTGGCTATTCGACTCTATTATATTCAGTTATTGTTGGATCAATTATTATTAAATCAATAATGCGCAACTCGGTATAGGTTGTTTAGATAGGGGATATTTGTGTTGGGCTTAGAAAAGGGTGTCAGCGTATTGTCGGGTAATAGATTGTCTAATCTGATCACTACGCTGACAGTCATGCTTGTATTGTCAGTTGCTTTTGTTGTTAACACGTCATCGGCGGCGGGTATACCGGTGGCATCAGCAATTGCAACCATGTCGGGTGATAGCGGCGAAAAAATCCCATCTCTTGCGCCCATGTTGGCAAAAGTGACGCCCGCTGTGGTTAATATTTCTACTTTAGGTCGCGTCAAACAAGATAATCCATTGTTGCGTGATCCCTTCTTTAGGCGATTCTTTGATATTCCAGAAAGTAAATCCAGGCAAACTCACAGCCAGGGTTCGGGCGTGATTGTTGACGCTAAAAAAGGCTATATACTTACTAATCATCACGTTATTGACAAAGCAGCTGAGATTCACGTGACTTTACATGATCAGCGCGAGCTGACGGCAAAATTAATCGGTATTGATCCCGATACCGATATTGCGGTTATTCAGGTCGCACCGGAAGATTTGACGGATTTGCCATTTGCAGATTCAGATAAAATGCGTGTTGGTGATTTTGTTGTTGCCATCGGAAACCCATTTGGATTAGGACAGACCGTGACCTCTGGCATTGTGAGTGCGTTAGGCAGAAGTGGATTGGGCCTGGAAGGTTATGAAGACTTTATTCAAACGGATGCGTCCATTAATCCGGGAAATTCGGGTGGTGCGTTAGTGAATCTACGGGGTGAATTAGTCGGTATCAATACCGCGATTTTCTCACCCGGTCGCGCCGGTAATGTGGGAATCGGCTTTGCTATCCCGGTAAACATGGCAAATGAAATCAAAACTCAATTGATTCAATTTGGTGAAGTCACGCGTGGTCGGCTTGGGGTTGCCATTCAGGATTTGACACCGGAATTAGCCAGGGCATTTAAAATTGATATTGATCAAAGAGGGGCGATTGTCACCCGGATAGAAGCGGGTTCACCTGCAGATAAAGCGGGCCTTAGTTCGGGCGATGTCATTGTTTCGGTAAACGACAAACGCATTCGAAATACGTCTGATCTACGTAACATGATAGGATTACTGCGTGTCGGTCAAAAAATAAAATTGCGTGTGCTGCGCAGTGTAAAAAAGGGTATAAAAACACTCGATTTATCTGCTGAGATCACCGCTGCAAACAAAGAGAGAATTGAAGGAAAAGTAATTTCCCGACTACTGGACGGTGCGACATTGGGTATTATTGATGTTGCGCTGAGTTCAAATAACCAAAATAGGAAACGCAAAGCCATACGTGTCGTAGCGATTATACCTTCTAGTCCAGCAGATCAAGCAGGTTTGCGCAAAGGCGATATCTTTAAATCAGTAAATCGACGGAATGTACACGATTTTAAGGAGCTGGAAAAGGCGGCGAATAGAACCAGTAGTGGATTGTTGTTGAATATCCAGCGTGAAAGTGGTGCAATATTCTTGTTAATCCAATAGTGATCAATATAATAGGTGGCGATCTGAATGCAAAATAAGAATAATGAAGTCTCTCCAAAAACAACATATTTAAATGAATATTGCCTTTCAGCATTTTTAATTAAAAATGTTCATTTAACTTTTGAATTAAGCGAAACTCAAACTCGGGTTAAATCAAAATTAACGATTGAAAAAAATTGCTACTCAGCAAGCAAGGTCGTGGATCTTGTTCTTGATGGCGAAGAGTTGCAATTATTATCCGTCAGGATCAACGACAAAGAGCTAATGCCAGATCAATATAAAGTCGATGCGCAATCATTGACATTATTTGCAATGCGTGAAACCAGTTTTATGTTAGAAATAGAGACCTGTATTAATCCAAAAGAAAACACATCACTCAGCGGCTTGTATTTATCGAGTGGAAATTTTTGTACTCAATGTGAAGCGCAGGGGTTTCGTAAAATCACCTATTTTCTGGATCGTCCTGATATTATGGCGTGCTATACAACGAAAATAATTGCTAATAAGTCAAAATACCCGGTGCTTCTATCGAACGGTAATTGTATTGGCAAAGGTGAAATAGACGATCTGGAACATTGGATCGAATATCAGGATCCTTTCCCTAAACCGTCTTATCTCTTCGCATTGGTGGCAGGTGATTTGTCTTTTATAGAAGATGAATTTATCACGATGTCAGAGCGGGCTATTAAGCTGTATATTTACGTAGAACACCATAATATTGATAAGTGTTTATACGCAATGCAGTCGTTAAGAAACTCCATGCGTTGGGATGAACAAATGTACGGGCGTGAATACGATCTTGATACCTATATTGTGGTGGCAGTAGATGATTTTAATATGGGTGCGATGGAGAATAAAGGTTTAAATGTCTTTAACTCAAAATATGTATTAGCAAAACCGGAAACGGCAACAGACAGTGATTATCAAAACATAGAAGGTGTTATTGGGCATGAATATTTTCATAACTGGTCTGGTAACCGGGTAACTTGTCGAGATTGGTTTCAACTTAGTCTTAAAGAGGGGTTTACCGTTTTTCGGGATCAGGAATTTAGTGCAGATATGACCTCGCGAAGCGTAAAACGTATCGAAGACGTGAATTTGTTACGCATACATCAGTTTCGTGAAGATGGCGGCCCCATGGCGCATCCGGTTCGACCCGAATCGTATGTGGAAATAAATAATTTCTATACCGCGACGGTATATAACAAAGGTGCGGAAGTTGTTCGAATGTTGCATGTATTACTCGGAGCGGCGGGTTTTCGTCAGGGTAC
>CAZWBV010000236.1:0-4319 GCA_964632225.1 uncultured Gammaproteobacteria bacterium
GCACTGAATGGCGATATACCCCAAAAACAACGCGAACGCACCATTGAACAATTAAAGAAAGGCAAATTGGATATTCTGGTTGCGACCGATGTCGCCGCGCGTGGCCTCGATGTGGAACGCATCAGCCATGTTCTGAATTTCGATATCCCCTATGATGCCGAAGCGTATATACATCGTATTGGTCGAACTGGCCGCGCAGGTCGGCAAGGTGACGCTATTTTGTTTGTTGCGCCGCGAGAAAAACGCTTGCTAAATACCATCGAAAAAGCCACCAAGAAAAAAATCGATATAATGGATTTGCCTTCTACCGAATTTATAAATGACAAACGTATTGCAAAATTTAAACAACGTATTACAGATACACTGGCGACGGAGGAATTAGGTTTATTTTATCAGCTTATTGAGCAATACCAAAAAGAACATAATATACCCGCTCTGGAGATTGCTGCCGCGCTCGCGCAACTACTGCAAGGTGACACCCCGCTACTGTTAAAGAACAAACCACAACACCGGCCAGATAATAGTTGGGACAGAGATAAAAACTCGAAAGGTAAAAAACCTGCAGGGAAAGAACGCACCCATTCCTCCAAAAAAGAAATTCCGCTTGAAGAAGGTATGGCGC
Source organism: uncultured Gammaproteobacteria bacterium (assembly GCA_964632225.1). GTDB lineage: Bacteria > Pseudomonadota > Gammaproteobacteria > SG8-11 > SG8-11 > JAADIM01. Next base: position 623 of record CAZWBV010000236.1, read on the forward strand.
GATACCGCATAGAAGTCGGCAATAAACACGAAGTTAAGCCCGCAAATATCGTTGGCGCAATAGCCAACGAGGCGGGCCTCGACAGTAAATACATTGGACGCATCAATATTTTTGACGATTACAGTGTGATTGATTTACCTGAAGGTATGCCCAAAGATATTCTCCATGATTTGAAAAAAATGCGGATAGCTGGCCAGCAATCAAAAATTTCCCTCTTGGGGGAAAAAACAAAATCCCAAAAACCAGGTAAGCGTACAAAAAATAAAGAAAAATCGCGAACTAATGATAAAACCAACGCCAAAACTAAAACCAAGAAAAGTCACAAGAAAAAAGTACGAAAAAATGCACCTGCCTGAGTTATCTTGAACAAAATCGTTTACGATATTCCGTCGGCGATAACGCAGTATATCTTTTGAATAAACGACCAAATGATTTACTGTCTGTATAGCCGACTTTATAGGTAATCTCATCAATATTCATTTGCGTTGTTTCCAATTTTTTCTTTGCGTTTTCAACGCGTATTTTCTGTAAATAGACTAGCGGCGTATCTCCAGTTGCTTTTTGAAAACGCCGGTTTAAATTCTTAGAACTCATATGGAAATCGGCAGCGATAGCGCTAACCGACAACGATTTTGTATAATTTATCTGTAACCAATCCTGAATACTTCTTATTTCAACATCCTGATGCGGCTTTTGAATAGTTGACATTAAATAAGGCGTCTGCATGGAACGATTTTTATCATGCAATAAAAGTTTAGAACACTGCAACGCGACTTCAAGTCCACAATATTTTTCAACCAAATAAATCATTAAATCTAAAAATGCGTAGGTCGGCCCAGAAGTAATAATATCGCCTTCGTCAATCAATATCTGATTGAGATCCAACTCAACTTTAGGGTAACGTTCCAATAGGAAAGAGGCAATAAGCGGATTCGTTGTTGCTTTTTTTCCGTCAAGCAAACCTGATTCCCCAAGAAAGAAAATACCCGTGCATATCGATGCAACAATGCTCCCCTTTGAATGCAATTCAGTCAACCATGGGAATAAATCTGAATTTTCACTTATTGCTTGATCAATTTGGCTCATTACCGGCGGAATAATAATAATATCGGAATGCTTGATTGTTGTTGCAGAGTTTGAGGGATAAATTGGAATTGAAATAAAGCTGGTTATCGGGTCACCGTTAACAGTCGCTAATGTAACATTAAAATAATTGCATTCAGTCTTTTTTTGACTTTTCCAAAAATCATTGCCTATTTGAAATACATCTAAAATACCTATTACGCTCGAAGTCAGGCAATTATTGAATGCTAAAACGGTCACGTCCATCATATTTTCAAAATACAATATTGTCTTGTATGACCCACAAAATGTCCAATCTGACCCTTCGTTTGAACCCGCAACAATATTACACTATTTTCAATAATTGGAAGCTGAATAAATTACCGAGGGTTCTATGTTCACTAACGTGCCAAACCACGCTTTCGTCACTTTTTTATTAATCAGTGGCATAACGTTATTTTTTTTTCTAAAATTACTTGTAACACCATTGATAAGAAAAGCGCGTACAAAAATCGCCTGGATAATAAGCTTGGGTATCATTGTATGGTTAGTTACGCAAAGCGTATTAGCGTACAGTGGATTCTATAGCGCATCATTTGATTTACCACCGCGCGGTATTTTTTTAATTATGCCACCTCTCGTCGCCACAATCACTTTACTCATTTTTTTGTGGAAAAGTAACTATTTTAAGCAGCTTTCACTGGAAACAATGACGCATATTCATGTTTTTCGCTTTCCTTTAGAGCTTATTGTTCTTACAGCACTTGCGTCCGCCGGCAAAATACCGGACATTATGACCTTTAATGGAAATAACCCAGATATTATAGTCGGCATTACTGCCCCTATTATTGCTTATTTATATTTTATAAAAAAAAGCATTTCAATAAATATTTTACTTGCTTGGCACATACTGTCGTTACTGCTGCTCATTAATATTTCGTCCATTGCGATCCTTTCGTTACCCTATCCATTTCAACAATTCGGCTTAGATCAGCCCAATATTGCCGTTTTTCATCTACCGTATGTTCTCCTACCCAGCTTGTTGGTTGGCGTATCTTATTTTTGCCATATTATTTCTATTCATAAAATTTTAGTTTTCGGAAAAGACTATACCCGTGACGGTTAAGATTTCGATGGTCAAAAAACGTCTTCCATATGGACACCACTAAGCAGTTTTAATGTGTAAAACGCTCGTTTTTTATATTAATCCAAATTATTATTTTATTTTTCAATTACTTATTTCAATTGATATCAAATAGATAAAATAATTATTGTCGCTACTTAATTATATCAATTACTAGATACTCTCCCAATGGTTTATATTAGCTCGTAAACAATACCGCCTATTATTCTAAATAAATCAGTTAAAGCTGCCGCTCCTGCTCTCGCCTCCCACCGACTTCCCTGTAGGCAGAATCTACTGCGGGTACCTAATACACTGAACCTAAAATAATTTTATTCAGCACCTTACATCGCCATCGCAACGATCCAACTAATTTATTTAGGATTATCCAATGTTATAAATAGTTGCAATAATACCACTAAGTTGCAATAATGCTACTTTAGCACGTCGACAGCGGGACAACATTGGAAACATACCGCTACAACTTAATATTATTTTCAAACCGCAGGAGATACTGATGTCCCTTACTTTTAAGAATATTGGCATATTTATTATGTTGTTAGGCACCGCGATCGTATTAACTGGTTGTGGTGGCAGCAGTGGCGGTGGGTCAAGCACGACAACTTACAGTGGCGTAACAAGCGCCGCGACAATCGACGATAGCAGTGCGGAAACACTCGGCACGACAGCGACTGAAGCAATGTCCGAAGCAATCACGAATGACAGCGCAAATGACGGCAATCCCTTTGCTTTCGCCGCTTCGGTAACGAACAGCGCAAACTCTACGTCGCTGTCAAGCATTGTGACAGAAATCGCAAGAAAAGCGGCAAGCCAAATGGTGCCCCTAAATTTACCTGTGGGACTTACGCTCACATCCGCTGAACTTGGGCCAGGTTTCTGCGGCGGCAGTATTTCCATACCTGATAACTTTGCTGGTGCTACTGAAGCTACATTATTAAATGGTTCAATTGTATTTAATAACCTGTGTTTCGACGGGGGTGCAGATGGCCAGATAACGATGAATGGCAAGATCACTTTTACTGAAACAGCGGCATTGCTCACAATTTCTTATGTCAATTTTACGGTAGTGTTCAATGGTCAAACTCAAACCATCAATGCAACTATTAGCTGCTCAACTGGTTCCTTTAGTTGTACATTTTCATCAGATTATGTGGGTGCAGACGGTAAGGTTTACCGGGTATCTGATTTTGTTGTAGGCGGTAATGCGACGGGGGGTTACACGATCAGCGCGACGTTCTTCCACCCTGATCTTGGTTCTGTAACTGTACAAACCACGACATCGATTACATTTTCCTCAAATGGAAACCCAAATGGCGGCGTGCTTCTATTAACCAGCGGCTCAGCAACAGCTACGATCACGTTTAACGCGGATGGACTCACTTATTCAGGTAACTGGTCAGACACTGGTGCAGGCACCAGTGGAACATTTACGGGTACTTGGTAGTTCTTCTCTTACCAACTAACTTGTAAAACTATTATTGGGGCGCAAAA
>CAZWBV010000237.1:0-4280 GCA_964632225.1 uncultured Gammaproteobacteria bacterium
AGATAATAGGCAGATTGCTTATTATTAATAGGGTAAGTTATTAACTGGACTGGATATATTAACTGGATAAGAGTTAACAGGATAAGAAAATGTTAGAACAGTATTATGTTAGCACGTCTGCACAACTTGATGAGCTTTGTGAAATGCTACAGGGGTCCGCGACTATTGTACTTGATACAGAATTCATGCGGGAAAAATCATATTATGCACATTTGTGCTTACTACAAATTGCCAACGAAAACCTGATTGCATGTGTAGATCCTATTGCGTTGGAAACATTAGAACCACTGCTTGATATAATATACGATAAGAACGTGCTAAAAGTTATGCATTCAGCACGTCAGGATCTGGAAATATTTTATGATATCTGCGCCAGTTTGCCTGCACCCATGTTTGATACCCAAATCGCCGCGACGTTGCTTGGTTATGGTGATCAAGTTAGTTATGGTACGTTAGTGCGTGACATGCTTAATATTGACCTTGATAAAAGCCAAACCCGGACCAACTGGAGCCAGCGACCGTTGGACCCGGGGCAACTGCGCTATGCGCAAGATGATGTTCGTTATCTTTTGGAAATTTCACAAAGACAAATGCGCAAGTTGGAAGACATGGGCCGACAGGGGTGGTTGGACGAGGATTTTGCCGAGTTGATAGATGAAAAACACTTTAATAGACCGCCTTGTGATGCCTGGCAGCGAATACGGGGAATACGTGTATTAAAAGGTAGGCATCTAGCGGTGTTAAGGGAGCTAGCTGCGTGGCGGGAAGAGCGGGCGAGAAAGTTGAATAAACCACGTAAATGGATTTTAAGGGACGATGTGTTGGTGGATTTATCCCGGCGTATGCCGGAAACAACGAGTAAGTTGCGGGCGATGCGTGGCATTGAGTCTCAAACGGTGAAAAGAATTGGCAATGATATTGTTGATGTTATCAAAAAGGCGATGGAACTTCCTGAAGAACATTGGCCTTCATTGGGTTTTCGCTTTAGCCCCGGCATTGAACAGGAAGCATTGGTTGACGCAATGATGGCTGTAGTGCGTTACTCCGGGTTGAAAAATGGGATTAGTCCAGCCGCCCTTGCAACCCGGCGAGATGTTGAACAACTGCTGGCAGGCGGAAGCGACCATCCTATTTTGCATGGTTGGCGCGGTATGCTAGTAGGACGCGAATTAATAGATTTTCTTGAGGGAGGTTTAAAGTTGAGTGTGGCGAATGGCGTTCTTAACATAGAGCAATAAGCGTTGCGTTGTTTATAGTGGCAAACATGAAAAATAATTTGCAAGCATTTTTTATATTATTGTTTAGTTTGTATAGTGAAAGTATTCTGGCGCAGAGTTTTTGTGAGCAACCTGTTTCTGACGATGTAATAGATGCTCATTTTGAGAAGCTTGCACTGAAGCAAATGGCAATGGAATTTGGACAGGATGATCTGCTATTGTTGGGTACACAACACTATCCGGTCGGTCCTGATCTGGTGCGTGTCGAATCGTTCCTGAAGTTTCGCAAGCCAGGCCGGGAGAGTTTATCCACCATGCGCATTAAGGGGTGGGTAAGTCGTTGTCGCGGCACGCTTATTATACGAGGAAATACCTGGCTGCAAGATGGTTCACTGGTGGTGCAGCGCTACAAGAGAAGTGATTTGCGCGGGGATGGGTTTTTTTTCGGGGACAAAAGCGCAGCCGTGCATGTTATCGCTTTTGTAGATAGTCGTTGTCCTCAGTGTCATCGTTTGATTTCCTATATGCGCGAACTTACAAAAGATAAAAAAATGTATATCGAGTTAAGGCAAACTGCCTTTCTTGAATCAGCGCCAGAAGCGATTCAGGATACACAGCTCCAGTTAACGCAAAAATTTAATAGTAGTGAGCAGGTTATTTCGCAATGGGACTATCTGGAAATGCTGGGCGGTTTTAGTAGTGAAGATAAAGTCAATGTTGAAACGAGCGCATATAAAAAGGCACTAAAGATGATAGAAGCCAATACGCACACTGCAAAACAAATTTTGTATTTGACATCAGTGCCGGGTGTATTGGTCTTGGACGATAAAAAAAATAACGCCTATCGCCTGACAAGCTTCTGGGAGATGAATCGCTTATTCCAGCCTGATCTTTGACGAATTGTATATTTCGTTAGTGTAAGATATTGGGCGTCGATAGTGTAAAAACGGGGATCGGCGCATCGAATTTTGTTCCGTCTTCTGCTATCATTTGATAACTACCACGCATGCTACCTACGGGTGTTTCTATTATTGCGCCACTGGTATACTGATATTCATCGCCGGATCGAAGCAAGGGTTTTTCACCGACAACCCCTTCGCCCCTTATTTCCTGGGTTTGCCCGTTTGCGTCTGTAATGATCCAGTGTCTTGATTCAAGCTGTGCCGCCTGCTGGCCTGTGTTGTGCAAAGTTATTGTGTAGGCAAAGACATATTGGTTGTCCTCGGGTTCAGACTGATCTTCGATATAACTTGTATTAACAGTAACATCGATATTGTTTAAAACGTCTTTGCTCATTATTGTTTGTTTTCCTGGGGTAGTGGCTGCTTCTCGATGGAATGTTTGCTCTCTTCGGTAGTGAGGTTGTTTCTCATACGAATAACCACGCCACCTTTTTGCACCGCAATAGTTTCAGCTATGCCGCTGAGCTCAGCAATGTTGTTTGCCAGCGCCTGGTTGGCTGTGTCGCCGTGATCGAATACCATATGTGTAATGCCTGTGATTTTATCCAATAACTTACCGCCGGATTCCGCCGCGCGCGGCAATGGGAACACATCGCGTCGGCAGGCAATCATGGTGCGAGCAGGCCACTGACTGGCTGCCTTAAATGGTTTTTCAAGATCCTGTGCTTCAGCACACACGGTTCGAATGAGCATGTCAGTGGGTGAAACCATTTCCATTTTCTTATTTTGGACATAATCTTTGTTCGCTAGCATAAATGCAGTTGCAATAAACAACGTGATTGCGAGTACGAAACCGCGTTTACTTAACAGTGTTTCTTTGCTGGCAGAGTCATTGAATGTAACTAACATATGTATCCCGCGATAGATAAGCAAGGTCATTACTATCAGTGCCCAGGTTGAATCTGCCGAGACCAGGCCGATAATCGATGCAAATAATAACAAGAGCCCGGAAAATTGATGCAAAAAGTATTGGCGGTCGCGTATAACAATAAAAACCCATAATCCGGCCAAAACCAGACCGATGCTCATATTTGCATGTTGTCCCAGACCGGAAAGACCATTTACGGCGGCATCGGAAAGTATTTGCAGTGGGTTGGCAAACCAGTTAAGACCATCGGGCCAGCCGAGACGCATGCTGATGACAATGAATGTGGTAATTAACGATCCAATAATAATCGATTTTTTTTCTGCCGGTTTGTTTTTTTCTGTTAGCCACACCCAGATTAGCGTTAATGGGTAGGCCAGACCTGCGGGATGCAAACTCACCGCCAACGCCACAACCAGCATCTGAATAAAGTACCAGCCACCTAGGTGATTACCGTTATCCCGATAACGCTTATCCATAAATGCTGCAAAGCCGATGACCAGCAGTAAATACGGCCCTGCGCCGATGCTGTCGATTTGTGTGATGATAATTGGGCTAATCAATAATAATGCAGTGCTGATAGCAGCGGCTTCAGTGCCTCCAAAATACGTAGCGGGTGGGGGGGTAGTAGCTAAAGGCTCTCCATCTGCTGAATGCGTTCTATAGGTTGAAGACGTGTTATTTGGCGGGAGACCTGGAGAGAGGCCAGTTGATCTAAACATCAAGATCGCGGCTGCAAATGTGATTAATATTGTAAATATTTTGACGGCGAGAACACTGCCGGACCAGTACAATCCAACCACATAAAACGGCACGGCGCGGAAATCCGGGGCACCGTAGGAACCCACTGGGCTAATGACGTTGTCATTAATAGACCAGGCGAGAATCAAGTCTTTGGCAGCGCTTTCCTGCAGGCCGAGCACATCATTGTGGATCAGGCCAAAACCTAATATTGCACCACCCCAAATAATAACCAGGGCAAGCACGATATAGCGTGGTGATAAATAGGATTTCATACTGAAATGTTTTGTGTGAATACTAAATTAAAAAGGCCTCGGCTATCCACGTTAAACAGTGGAAGATGTTTGGGGATATTCGCATTTGCCAGTTTGAACGGGAAGCGTAATTTTGAAGTAATAATAGCTAATTAAGACTGACTTAATTTCCAGATTGCATTCATGCCAGCTAAACTAAATAATGAAAGAGCTGACTATACTCGTGGATTTGTTGAAAAAC
>CAZWBV010000238.1:0-4246 GCA_964632225.1 uncultured Gammaproteobacteria bacterium
TAATTCATTCGGATCAAACGGTTGCGATTCCACTATTTCGATGTGTGCATCCAGATAAATCAAACGCCCTATTGCCACCAGTATGACGATACCCAATAAGGCCAGATGAAAAATCAGCAGGCCGGGCTGGGAATAAATGCGCGAATTAGTAAAAATAGCGGCTAACAGATTGATGGCTAATAGTGCCAGCGGAATGACAATCACCCAAACCACCGCACCCGGCTGATTATCATAGGACAGGGTTGCCCCTATACCCAGCAAAATAAAGCCTACCAAGGTAATTTTTAATGAGGCAATGGCGCTTATTATCTTCATGCTATCTTCATTTTAGCTTTATTTTAACGAGTATTTACAGGCCCCCCACCCAAATTGCCTTGTTGTCTGATGAACGACCAATAAACCGCAACCCAAATTCTGGATTGCGGTATAGTGAAAACAGTCTATCAAAAATTTGTCATTTTTTCTGCTATATCAAGGGGCTAAGCAAGAACCATTTAACAATTACTTAGAAACCATACAAAAATTATGCGGAAATATAACGAAAACCAAAGAAATTTCGGTTAGTGTTACTTTCCTTAATCGTTGTAAATTACGCTACAAATCTGCTGCTGTGCAACCTATAAAAGCTGAAATATGAATAAGAATATTTCGTCACACACCTATGTGCTGTCCACGTTATTTGTTGTTGCGGCAACATTGCTTTTTTTTGAACAATATGGCTTCAAAGAACACTATTTTTATGTCCCTATTTTGTCACTCGCGATAATTTATGCTGCTCTTAATTTTATACGTCAACGACGAGGACTCAGTGTATTCTGCACGGATAAAAAAACGAACCTAATAATGTTGATTAAAAAATCAATCGCACGTTATATCGTGTGGTTGGCGCTCATCTATCTTGCCTACACCTTTTTCAGGCTAATGCCATTTTACGACTCACCTCTTTATCCAACAAACACAGTCAGCGCTAACGCGGTGTTTTTTGAATATTTTTTAAACATTTATCTGGTTATCGGACTGCCCTATTTTATCTTAACAAATAAATTCAAAGCATCGCGCGTAGAAGACTATTACGATCCCGCAATACGCATCATACACATGTTAAAGCAGGTTTTTTTACGCACTTTGCGAGGTGACAACGTAAACTCAATATTTAGCGTATTTAGAAAAAAATACAACAAAAAGGTATTGCTAAACTTTTTAATGCGCACTTACTTTATCCCCATCATGGTCGTTCAGGTTTATATTTACACAGCATACTCGGTAAATTTTCTGAATAATCCCGTTAACAGCTACCCACTATTGACCATATTATTTGGAATCACTGGCATACTGTGGCTTGCAGATACGGTAAATGCCAGTCTTAGTTATTGCATAGAATCGAGATGGATGGAAAACCGCACCCGCTCCATCGACCTGACGCTGGGCGGTTGGGCTGTTTGTTTGATCTGTTATACCCCGCTCAACGAAATCCCCAGTTATTTTTTCTTTTTTGCACCGATGGTGGTTACAAACAACGAAAGTCAGCTAATTATTGCAAATATTAATTTCTTATATGCCATAAAAATAGTTGAAATACTATTATTAGCCACTCACATTTACATCGACATTTCCCTTGGGCCCTCGGTTGCCAATATAACGCTTAAAAAACTGCAAACAAAAGGTTTTTATGGACTAATACGCCATCCAGGTACGACATTCAAATTGCTTTTCTGGCTGATGCAATCTGTTTTTTACAAACGTTTCTGGCGCCTGAAAGTCATTTTTGGTTATATTATGTGGGCGACAATATACGTGCTGCGCGCACTAACAGAAGAACGCCATCTTAGTCAGCACAACGACTATATCGAATACAAAAAGAAAGTGAAATACCGATTTATCCCAAAATTATTTTAGAACAGGCAATATGTTAAAATGCTTTACGCTTAACGACATACACCATCCTTTCCTTTTTATACTCTACCGACGTTTGCATCCTCATTTGCATTATCTGCAACCCGTTCTTTTCTACCATTTCCTGTATCCTGGAAAAATTAAACAAAAATCCTGATTCATAAATTATTCTGCCGCTGGGCTTCAAATATTGTGATACTTCCCTAAAAAACCGCTCGTGAACTTCCCACAGAGGATCATTACTATTATTCACGTGTTCAGGATAGTTAATATTATTAATGATGACGTCAAATTTTTCGTTTGACTTAACGGGTCCAAACAAATCACCAAGCCGCACATCGATTATATCCTCCAGGCCAAAGCGTTTTATGTTAATATTTGCGCTTTTAACTGCGTCCTGGCTTATATCAGTCGCCACGACCCGACTTGCGTTATTGGCCGCAAAAACCGCTTGTATACCGGAACCCGTGCCGATATCCAGCACCACGTCACCTTTATTTATCACACTGTTTTCAAGCAAGAACATGCCCTGAATAGAAGGCCGCACCGCCTTACCGTAGATATGAAACGCCTTTTCATTGGCGAACACAGTAAACGGCTGATCAACGTTGACGGGCCGTTTCGAATAATACAGCGTCATTTCACCCGGATAAGCAATGCGGAAAAAATTCTCGCCAGGGCCGTTTTGGTGCGCGCAAGCAAATACGAAAACCAGGACCACACCTAAAAACGAAAATTTAAATACCTGTAGCGGTAGCACAAACGATATTCTATTCATATGTAATCATATCCTTTCCAATCAGCTCTGTTATTATTTAAACTAAGTATTTAAACGTAAGTATTTAAACGTAAGTATTTAGACCGTCATAGCTCAGTCCAACCCATAAAGAATAGAGAACCAGGCTATCACCAGTACCCTTTCTGAATATAGCACTCACTTACTCGGTGGCATAGCGGCACTTGGGTCCGCATTGCTGTGGGCCATCTCGGCTATTCTATTTAAAAAAATCGGCAATGACATGCTGCCCATTGCCATGAATTTTACTAAGGGAATCGTTGCGATACTTTGTCTTGCGATTGTTATTATCCCCAGTGATATTCAAGCATTTGACAAAACCAGCCTCATGCTGCTCGCAATCAGTGGCATTATCGGTATTAGCCTGGGTGATACATTCTATTTTGCGACGCTAGTACGCATGGGGCCGCGAATCACACTGTTAATCAGCACGCTAATACCTGTTTGTGTCGCCATTATTGCAGTTGTATTTTTACAGGAAAAAATGGCCTCCGTCGCGTGGATTGGCATCACATTGACCATTGCAGGTGTCGCCACTGTTTTGTGGGAACAATCTCCACACACTGATGCACCTTCTAATGCAGCCACTCGGGTACCCGATAACCTAAGTCGCGGCGTAATTTTTGCACTGGCGTTCGTGCTGGCAAATGCGCTGGGCATCATTCTTACAAAACTGGGCGTTTCAAATATACCCACCCTCGAAGCAACATTAACACGCGAATTAGCGGCCGTGATGGGGCTCGCTGTTTGGGGCTTAATGTCGCATTCATTACTGAAATGGGTTAAGCCACTTAAAAATTTGCGCCTGTTAGGCTGGCTTACATTCGCCGCGATTATCGGCGCATTTTTGGGCACCTGGTTGTCCGTTATCGCCCTAAAATACACTTACACTTCTGTCGCCGCGACACTTAACGCCACCAGCCCTATTTTTATTCTACCTTTAGTTGCATTTTTTCTCAAAGAACATGTTTCTCTAAAAGCGATCGCAGGTGCATTAATGGCTGTGGGCGGTATAGGTCTATACTTTTTCACACTTTAACGCTATTTAACACTTTCACGCTTTAACCTGTCACCAAAGAATGTCAAGCACATAGTTTAGATCATGTTTATTTTTTTGTGAACCTTTTGTGGACATAGTATAATAGCCCACGTTCTGCACAAGGCTTAGTAATAAAGCCGCAATCAGTTTTTGTGATGACTTTAATTAGTGATTAAGAGTGTAATTAAAAGTGTAATTAAAAATGGGGTGCAATATGGGAATGGTAAAATTAAGTGTAATAAAACTGTGTTCGAATTTTTTTTCAGTCTTGTTGTTCGGTATTTTCATACCACTAATCATCCCACTGAACAGTGCATTTGCAAAAGAACTGTTCGAAGTCCCAGTAGGTATATCACCCGTAATGAGTTCGTCGGCGATGTTTATTGCCAAAGAACGTGGTTATTTTGAAGAGCAAGGACTCAATGTCATTATCAACCCGTTTAAAGCCTCTGGCGCAAAAATGGTGCCATTTCTGGCGAGCGGACAACTGATGGTCGGCGGCGGCAATATCAGTGCTG
>CAZWBV010000239.1:0-3299 GCA_964632225.1 uncultured Gammaproteobacteria bacterium
AACTCGATTATGACATCGCTTTTTCTTCCTGGATGCCATCAGAAAAAAATATAACCGCGAATATTATTTTGAAAAACCCTAAATTAATTGTTTTTGTTTATACAAATCATACAGACAACATAACTGGAATAAGACAAACCGGTACTGACGGCGCTTTTACACATTTGCCGGAACAATACAAACTTATCGATAAATGGACAATTGATCGGCCCAAAGACTTATTCAATGATGTTTGGCCTGACTTAAGCCCCAGCCTGGAAGAAAAAAGACATGTACGTGTTTACGCACACACGTCTATTTCTAATATATCCCCCTACACGTCAACATCGACTTTCAAACCGTATGATTGGGAGAAAGAGTTACTAATGGCAACAACCGCATTAGAGGCAAAGCAATCATTACGTCACAATGGGCTATCGGTTTAAGTTCAGAAATACCAGTAAATACGTTAGATTAATTTAGGTTTTTAATGAATAACCTCAAAGCGGTTGCCTTTGGTTTTGCGCAGATCGACCTTCACTCTTTGCTTGCTCCAACCATGCTTTTTGTCATGCGCTTCAATATAAACAATCGTCGTGACAGCCGGTATTCTCAAACTAGACAAATAGCGGGTAAAGGGTTCTTTATCATGGGGATGAAATAAGACACGTTTACCCAATTCGTTTCCTTTTTCATCGACAACCCGCCAGGCATCCGCAAAGTGTTTCCAACCCGCATCATCGTGTTGCAATGTGGTGCCGACGCGCCAAGTATCACCTTGCTTGATAAATTGCGTCTTTACAATTTCAACGTCACCCGCCTGCGTGACCGGGCAAACAAGTACCAAAAAAGTAACCACGCTAAACGTCTTAAGCATCATCGAATCAACTCTCCTGGGAAACCTTATCGCAAAGGCATTCAATAGATATTAGCAGAAAATGCCAATTAATCAGCAGCAACCGTGTGATGGGATTGTGGTAAAAAGTAGAATACGCAAAAATCAGTGTTGCGATTGTTGATAGGCAATTAGATTATTGTCTTGTTGATTGTCTTGTTGATTGTCTTGTTGATTGTCTTGTTGCGGATTTTGCTGAAAAGACCACGATATCAAGTACTGGGTTGCACGCTGATCGCCATCTCGCGCAGCCATCTTTAACAATGCCAAACCCCTGACTTCATTTCCTTGTTCTAATGCCAGAATAGCCGCATTGTAAGTACACGCTCCCGCATAGGCATGCGTACCGATGGCGCTCATTGCTGCCAAAAAGTAAAATAGAGATATTGCTAAATAATTTCTTTTCATCCATTGAGTATAGCGCTTACCGGGCTTTTCGCACATAGACTTTATTAATAACAAACGTTAACTAACAATTTGGCTAACCATAGCCCAGACGCATAATAATCAATAAATTCAATTATTTATTAACCTTATGTAAACAAATTCCACAATATATAGCTAAGCTGCAAACTGATTGCGGCAAAAACACCTGCGAGTAAATCATCGAGCATAATGCCGAATCCGCCGCCCACGTTTTTATCCAACCAGCTTATCGGATAGGGTTTCCAAATATCAAATAATCGAAACAACACAAACCCGACAATAAGCCAAACCCACCCGGCAGGCAGTGCGATGTACGTGACAAGCAAGCCGACGATTTCATCAAAAACAATCCCGGGGTTATCATGACTATCCATATCACTCGCTGTCTTATGGCATATCGCAATACCGATGACAAACAAGCAAAGCACCGTTACCACGTATTGCCATAAAGGTAACTCAAAAATAAACAAATACAGCGGAATACCAAGCAGTGTTCCAAACGTGCCGGGCATAATAGGTATTTTGCCAATACCCAAACCAAATGCGAGTAGATGTATCGGATTAACCCAGGAAAACCCCAAGGAAGAAACTTTTCGGTAATGCTTCATTTAATTTATTATAATTTATAGTCGAAATGATCAAATCCACTGTGGGTTATTATTAATTCCTCACCACTGGATAACACGCAATGCAATCCTTTATCAGGTAAAATTTCACCTATGCAGGATACAGGACAACTGACGTGCTTAACCGCATCGTGCAATATTGCTTCGTTTTGCGGCGAAACAGTAAAACACAATTCATAGTCATCGCCCGCTGACAACGGCAAATCCCAATTACCCAACTCCTGCCTCACGGATGCCAGGGCCTTAGATAACGGTAACTTATCAACAATAACCCGTGCACCTACTTGACTGGCGGTTAAAATATGCTTTAAATCACTTAACAAACCATCGGACACATCAATCATCGCATTGGCAACATCGCGCAACGCAATACCCTGCTCCACCCGCGGTACCGGACGATGCAGACGCGCCGCTATTTCATCTTTATACTGCACATCAATAAGCTGCTTGCCCTGAGCAACCAATAATCCAAGGCCCGCATCACCCAGGGTACCCGTCACATAAACCAAATCGCCTGGTTTGGCGGCACGCCGAGTCAGCACCTTGCCTTCCGGGACAAAACCCACCATTTGAATTGATACAGATAACGGCCCCCGTGTGGTATCGCCGCCAATGAGTTGCACATCATACCTGTTTAACACAGTAAACAGGCCATCACTGAATCGCGCTAACCATTTATCGTCTACACTCGGCAACGTCAGTGCGATGCTTGCCCAGCCCGGCTGTGCGCCCATTGCCGCAATATCACTTAAATTTACCGCTGCTGCTTTGAAACCGATATCGAATGCGTCGGCATTTGAAAAAAAATGTGTTCCTTCTAACAATGTGTCTATCGTCGTTACCAGCACTTGGTCGGAAGGTGCACGGGTGATAGCAGCATCATCGCCGATACCTAATAATACGTCCGCGCGCTGATTTTGCTTTCGCGTAAAATATTTTTCTATGAGCGTAAATTCAGAAGAAGACATCGGCTGTACTTTCGAATGCTTAGTCAGTGCTTAGCTTTTACTTAATTCTTTATTTGGTTCTTTATTTGGTTCTTTATTTAACTTTTTATTTAACTTTTTATTTAGTTCTACTGATCGTAATTTTTTTGCAACCCCATCCAGTATACCATTAACGTACTTATAACTTTGATCCGCGCCAAATTTTTTGGCTAATTCGACAGACTCATTGATGACAACCTTTACCGGCACATCTGGGCGACGCGCCAATTCATAAGTACCAATTCGGATAATCGCACGCTCTATTGGATCGACCTCTTCAATATTCCGATCCAACAAGGACACAGTATGTTGATCCAGGTTATCGATACAGTTGGGAATGTTCAGCAATAACTCCCTAAAATACTTTTTGTCTACCTTTTTTAGATC
>CAZWBV010000239.1:3309-4238 GCA_964632225.1 uncultured Gammaproteobacteria bacterium
CAAATTGTTTTTGTATATCGATAAGATCTTGACCTGCCATTTGCCATTGATAGATAGCCTGTACAGCCAGCTGCCTGGCACGGCTTCGCGCGTTACTCATTCATTTAGTTCACTCATTTAACTGCGCAAGCACATTAGCCATTTCAATCGCTGCCATCGCAGCATCGATGCCCTTGTTACCAGAACCCGCACCAGAACGTTCAGTAGCTTGCTCTATAGTATCAACGGTTAACACACCGAAGATGACGGGCAGGTTAAATGCTGTAGAGACATTCATAATGCCTCTGGCACATTCGCCCGCAACATAGTCGAAGTGAGGTGTACCACCCCGAATAACCGCACCTAAGGTAATGATTGCTTGGTATTTTTGGCTTAATGCCATCCTGTTCGCGGTAAGCGGGATTTCGAATGCACCCGGCACACGCACAATGTCAATATCAGTGTCGGTAGCACCGTATTTTTTTAGCGTATCGATGGCGGCTTGCTCAAGACTGTCAACGATAAAACGGTTAAATCGACTGATAATCAAACCAAATTTTTTACCCTGCGCGGATATATCACCTTCTATTATTTTGATACCACTCATATTATTATACACTCATTATTATTCCATTCTCACTTTAGCTCTGGCGTTAAAAAGCTCTGGTGTTAAAAGCTCTGGCGCTAAAATTGGCTTAATTAACTGCAAGTCACATATTCTACCACTTCAAGACCAAAACCGGATAAACCATGAAATTTTTTCGGTGTGCTTAACACCTTCATTTTCTGCACGCCGAGATCTGCCAATATCTGAGCACCGATACCGTAGCTTCGTAAATCATACTCACTTTCCACCGTGGGTAGCGCCACACCGTCGTCTTGTAATTTATAATTACGCATTCGTTGAGTAATCATTTCCGCGTTCTCAGGTGTCATCAAAATAACGATCG
>CAZWBV010000240.1:0-4216 GCA_964632225.1 uncultured Gammaproteobacteria bacterium
GCTTCAAATTGCTCCGAACTGTTTCTGACAAAATGCGGCCACTTTTCTGCGCCGGGGATAAGTTCCTTCAATACAGATAACATTTGGCAGCCATTACAAACACCCAAGCCAAAACTATCGTTCCGGTTGAAAAATGTTTCGAACTCATCTCTTGCCTGGTTATTAAACAATATTGATTTCGCCCATCCACCCCCTGCACTCAACACATCGCCATAAGAAAAACCGCCGCAGGCAACCAAACCTTTAAAATCCCTTAATCTTACACTGCCATTGATAACATCGCTCATATGTACATCAACACCCGTAAAACCCGCACGATCAAACGCAGCAGCCATTTCGACATGTCCATTTACGCCTTGCTCACGTAATATGGCCATCTTTGGCTTTTGTCCTTTATTAATAAAAGGGGCGCAAACATTTTCTTCTATATCAAACGTCAATTTTACATTTAAACCCGGATCCGTCTTATCCAGAAGTAAATCGTACTCTTGATGGGCGCATTTTGGATTATCACGTAACGCTTGCATATGCCAGCTAGTTTCAGACGAGATACGCTGAAATTCAATACGATTTTCCGCGAGAACGGTATGTTGACCGAAGTTAAAGACAATGCGATCTTCATCATTAGGTTGACCTATAACAAAACTGTGTTTACCCAAACCTGCATCGTGTAACCAGGAGAGTACCTCATCTGAATCGCAATGCCGCACTTGAATCACCGCGCCCAATTCCTCATTGAACAGGGCCGCTTTGTGCTCATCTCCCAAATCATCCAGCATAACGGTTACACCGCAATGCGCTGCAAACGCCATTTCACAAACACAGGCAAACAAGCCGCCATCCGAGCGATCATGGTAAGCCAATAATAGTCCCTTTTTGTTGAGTGATTGAATCACACTAAAAAAAGATTTCATTGCCAGTGGATCATCCAGATCCGGGGGTCGATGGCCGATTTTTTTATACACTTGGGTTAACGCTGAACCACCCAGTCTGTTGCGGCCTTTACCCAGATCAATAAGAATCAAATCGCTAGCATCATGACCCAAATCTATTCGTAACTGGGGTGTTAACGTCTTACGGCAATCCGTTACCGGTGAAAAAGCGGAGATAATTAATGATAACGGCGCCGCCATTTGTTTTTTCTGGCGACCATCTTGCCATAAGGTTTGCATCGACATCGAGTCCTTACCGACGGGTATGGCAATACCCAGTTGCGGGCACAATTCCAATCCAACGGCCTTCACTGCGTCGAATAACCCGGCATCCTCCCCCTTATACCCGATAGCCGCCATCCAGTTTGCGGATAGCTTGATATCCGATATTGAATCAATGCTAGCGGCAGCGATATTTGTTAACGCTTCACCCACTGCCATCCTCGCTGATGCGGCATGGTGTAATAAAGCAATTGGCGCACGTTCACCAATGGCCATCGCTTCCCCCGCAACAACATCAAAACTGGCGGTACTCACCGCCACATCCGCAACAGGCACCTGCCACGGACCCACCATTTGATCGCGTGCAACCAGACCGGTCACACTGCGATCACCTATGGTGATCAAAAAACTCTTACTGGCAACAGCGGGTAAACGTAACACACGCTGCGCGGCGTCTTTAGTATCGATATTGCCAAGGTGAAATTCTTCTTTTTGAAACGAGCAGTGATGCACTTCGCGCAACATTTTAGGCGGTTTGCCAAACAGCACATCCATGGGGATATCAATTGGCGTATTACTAAAATAACCATCACCAAGAATTAACCTTGCCTGCTTTTCTTGCAGCGCTTCGCCAACAACGTCATATGGGCAGCGCTCTCTTTCACAGATAGCCTGAAATACTTCAATTTGATCGGCTGAAATCGCCAGCACATAACGTTCCTGCGATTCGTTACACCATAGTGCGAGGGGTGACATACTATTGTCGTCACTGGGTATCATTCGTAGCTCAAACCGTCCACCGCAACCACTGTCGTTGATCAGTTCTGGAATTGCGTTTGACAAGCCACCCGCACCGACATCATGAATAGAGGTAATCGGATTTGCATCACCCATCTGCCAGCAGCGGTCGATCACTTCCTGGCATCGACGCTCTATTTCCGGGTTACCACGCTGCACCGACGCAAAATCCAAAAGTTCACTGCTTTGCCCGGACGCCATCGACGATGCTGCGCCCCCGCCGAGACCAATCAACATACCCGGGCCACCTAACACAACGATTTGTGTACCTGAAGGTATTTTGTTCTTTTCAACATCGTCGCTGCGAATATTTCCCAGACCACCGGCAAGCATGATCGGTTTGTGATAACCGCGCAATGAGTGCCCGTTGGGGTCTGCAACGGCTTCTTCGTAAGTCCGAAAATAACCGCAAATATTAGGTCGGCCGAATTCATTGTTAAAGGCGGCTGCGCCAATGGGTGCTTCGATCATAATATCCAGCGCAGACGCGATATGTGCTGGTCTGCCATAATCGGTTTCCCAGGGTTGCTGTGCGCCAGGTAAACGCAGGTTAGACACCGAAAAACCCGTCAGGCCTACCTTGGGCTTGGCACCCCGACCCACTGCACCTTCGTCTCTAATTTCCCCACCGGACCCCGTCGCCGCGCCAGGAAACGGTGAAATAGCGGTTGGGTGGTTGTGGGTCTCGACTTTAATTACAATATGGCATTGCTCTTCGACGTAGGAATATTCGCGCTTGCTATTTGGAAAAAAGCGCCCAGCCTTACTGCCTTTGATAACGGCTGCGTTGTCTTTGTAGACCGAAAGCAAACCCTGCGGAGAGAGTTTTGATGTATTCTTAATCATTGCAAACAACGATTGATCTTTTTTATCCCCATCAATCACCCAATCAGCATTAAATACCTTGTGCCGGCAATGTTCAGAATTAGCCTGCGCGAACATCATCAACTCCACATCGGTGGGATTACGTTTAAGCAACGTAAAATTTTCGAGTAAATAATCTATTTCATCAGATGCCAACGCCAGCCCAAGCGCTTTATTTGCCTGGTCCAATGCCGTTCGACCCTTTGTTAGAATATCAACAGATAAAAATGGCTTGGGTTCGGCGGACAAAAACAGGCTGCCTGCTTCATCCGGCGAAGAAAACACAACCTCTGTCATGCGATCGTGAATTAACGACGTGATTTGCAACTGATCTTGATCAGAAATTTCACCCGGCGAATGAGCAATGGTATACGCAATACCACGCTCGATACGTTTGACTTTACCCAAGCCACAATTATGTGAAATATCAGTGGCTTTACTTGACCAAGGCGAAATTGTCCCGGGTCTGGGCAGCACCCAAAATACGTGAGAAAATCGCGTTGTATCTGTCAGTTCTGCACTCACTGGCGTGTTGTCGATGTCCAATACAGTGCCGTCAATAGCATAATCTAACAAGGTTTCCAGACGGTCTTGCTCTTCGGGCAAGAGCGAAGACTCGACATCGACAAAATGCACAAAGCGGGCAGTTATTTTCTCAACACCTGGGCAAACTTTTGCTATCGTAGTGTGTAATTTTTCTATACGAAATGCAGACAGTGCCAGCGGGCCGGAAAGCTGAATCATTGTTTTCTCTAATGAATAAAATCAAACAACTAATATGTCAGGTAAATTATGTTAGGGTAAATAATGCCGCCTAAATTTTTACACCTAACCGCGACGCGACTTCTTCATATGCCTCAACGACACCACCCAGACCTTGCCTAAACCGGTCTTTATCCAGTTTTTTACGTGTTGTCTCATCCCATAATCGGCAACCATCAGGTGTAAACTCGTCACCTAATATCACTTGACTATTAAATCGACCAAACTCCAGCTTGTAATCAACCAATAATAATCCAACATCTAAAAATAATTTTTTAAGTACCTCATTTACTTTAAATGTCAACATTTTCATTTGAGCTACGTCGTCCGCAGTGGCCCACCCAAAGGTTTGAATATGATAATCATTTATCATCGGATCGTGTAATTCATCGTTTTTAAGAAAAAATTCAAACAAGGGCGGTGAAACGTCAATTCCTTCTTCGACACCCAAGCGTTTGCACAAGCTGCCAGCGGCAATGTTTCGAATAACGCACTCTATGGGAAACATGTCGAGTTTTTTAACCAATGACTCTTCGTCGGACAATAGTTTTTCAAAATGCGTCGGAATCCCTGCCTGGCTGAGCTTTTCCATTATAAAAGCATTAAATTTATTATTCACCTCACCTTTGCGCGCCAGT
>CAZWBV010000241.1:0-4214 GCA_964632225.1 uncultured Gammaproteobacteria bacterium
AATTGACAAAATTTTATCGACAGGACCCTATTTCTCGCGATAAATAATTAACAATATCAGGTGAACTTAAATTAAGCTCAAATAAATCAGTTACTCGTAACCCAAAGAAAACTATTTTGAGCCCATTTTTTAGATTATTAGAGGCGAATATCGAGCAGATTTATGTAAGTCAGATAACGCTGCACATACAATAATATATAATAAGGTGCCTGATGAAAGAGACTGCAGCAGCGCACCTCCAAGTTCAAGATATCGACGCGGGACCATAGCAGCGGACCACGCACGCTGTGCGATTTCCCAGGTTCCGCTCCAACACTCGTCTATTACTATACAGGTTTATACAGGGCGCTTTAATGCGCTTCCGCATCATCATGCCCCGCTGGCAAACGGCTGTCCAGTGCACGGTAATCCGCAGCACTGGTCTGCGGCAATGTCTTTATAAATGCCACGATATCCCACACTTCTGTATCGTCATGGGTCGGGCCCCAAGCGGGCATGCCGGTCATGCGAATGCCATTCTTGATCACCCAAAACAACTCGGCAGCAGACATCTCGTCTTTATCCTCATCCTCCGACAAATCCGGTGGTTCAGGATTGAGCCCCTTAGCCAGCGGCGACTGTTTACCGCCGGGCGGCGTATGACAAATTGCACACCTCTCCCGGTAGCTGCGAAAACCATTCTCAATTTGTTGCGCCCCGTCCAATGCCGGTGCTTGTATGTCCTGCGCACGGCGTTCGATTGAACTCTCACGGGTGGTGACCAGCACCCAGCGCAACAACGGCGGATCCTGCCACGCCGTGGCGACGTTGAAGATACCGGTGTACATTACCGTGAGTACCGCAAGCAGCGCGAGAACGATGATAGAGCCCAAGACTGAAACAATTTTCATTTATTTTCCTTTATCTAAAAGTATAAAATAGTATTAGTAAGTGACATATAAAACCGTTTTTCCACTCTAATTGTCTTTGTGTAACTTTCGTAGTGTAATCTAACTTAATTGAAGACACCATGGATAGAAGAGTTTATGATTTGCAAGATGATAATCGATCCAACCGACGCCGAAAATAACTATGAAATCCGCTTTTAGACTAATACATATATCCTGGGCATTTTCTCATCATCTGGTATGGTGGGGTCTTGTTCGCTTGAATTTTTTTCGCCCGTCAATAAGCCCGGCGCAACGTCTGTGCAAAACGCTTGAAAATTTAGGCACAACGTTCGTCAAACTGGGGCAAAGTTTAAGCCTTCGTCAGGACATTCTGCCCAATGACTATGTAAAAGCATTAACCAGCCTGCAGGGCCATGTAAAGCCTTTCGCAACTGACATCGCACGGCAGGAAATTGAACAAGCATTGGGCAAATCCATTGAAGACCTGTTTGCCACATTTGATAACACGCCCCTGGCAGCCGCCTCTATTGCGCAAGTACACAAAGCGAGCTTACGCGACGGGCGTGCAGTCATTATAAAAGTAAGACGGCCAGGCTTACGTGACCAGGTCGCGCAGGACATACAATTACTTACGTTAGTATTGCGCGTGTTGTTGTTATTATTGCCGCGGTTACGACGATATGATCTATTAAACATTGTTCGCGAAGGCAGTAACAGCCTAATGAAAGAAATAGACTTTCGCCAGGAAGCACGCAACATTCAACGTTTTCAGGACGCCTTTAAAGAGTTTTCAACCATCCATGTGCCTGCCGCCATTACTGAATTTTGCACCGAAACTGTCATGGTCCAGGAACTCAGTGGTGGTCGGCTGGTAAACGCGCCCTCCGTACGAAAAGACGGTTCACAGTTAGCAACCCATTTCTCAGATGCCTACCTTCACCAATTCTTTGTGATGGGGTATTTTCACGCTGACCCCCATCCTGGCAATCTGTTCATTATGGACAATGGCAAAATCTGTTTTCACGATTTTGGTATGGTGGGTTATCTCGACGTCGAAACAAGGCGTAAGCTGGCTGCCTTTTTTCTTGCACTGATCAATCAGGATTGTGAATGGATGTTCGATGCCTACCTGGACCTTGGGTTTCTAGGAGAAGACGTCAACAGGCAAGAGATACAACGTGGGTTAAACGAACTGATTCAGGACTACGCCAATTCACCCTTGAAGGAGTGGTCAATTGCAACAGCCCTGTTAAGCGCAGTGAGCATGGGATGGGGCTCACAATTACGTATGCCCCACCATCTTCTGGTCCTGGTGCACGCTTTGTTAACAATGGAAGCAACCCTGCGCAGCCTGGATCCTGAATTTAACATGCTCGGCTATTGGCGGGACAAAGGCAGGACACTGATGACAACTGCACTCAAGGAACAATTAGACACATCCAGAGCCCGCTTAAAGTACGAAGCTGCCGTTCTCGCCCAGGAAATCCCAAAAGCGTTAGTGCAGTTAATGCGTAAAGCGCGTACAGGAAAATTTGAAATACCACTACATCATCATGGCTTACAGGACTTTGAGCAACACCTTGATCGCAGCAGTAACCGTATAGCCCTGGCACTGGTCGCATTGGGACTTTATATCGCATCCTCTTTACTGATGCAAAGTCGACTTGAACCGATGATTTCTGGTATGCCGATACTGGCACTTGGGGGTTACGCGCTGGCTTTGTGGGTCACCTTTCGATTATTACAAGGTATCTCCCGTTCAGGTCGGGCCTAGCCCATGATGCATTCCGACTTCAACTTTCATTTTTAAAAGGTAATTCTTGTGAAGAAAAAATTAATTATTGTTGGCAATGGATTTGCTTCGCTGTTTTTCATTACCTTTTTTCTCGCTATGCCAGCGTTTCCTTTTTTTGCCGGATTCTTTCGTAAAATATATTCCCGTTATGACATCATTCTCATTGGCAATGGAAAATTCATCTACTTTCCAGCCATCCCAGAATTTCTTACTGGAAAAAGTAGTAAAGAAAGTGTCACCATTGACATCCGTCCCTTTCTGAGGCGTAGAAACATTCATTTTATCGACAGTATGGTCACCGATATACGGGATGGCGGAAGAACCGTCATAACCAAAGACGGCACTTATAAAAACGATGCTTTATTCCTTGGCATTGGACCGGCCTTCTTAAAAGATGATATTCCCGGTACAAAAGAATTTACATATTCGCCATGTTATGGACCAGACGACATGAACAAATTTGTAAATAAACTGGCATCGTTGAACAGCGGCGTTATTTACCTGGGGTACAAAATTAATAAGAAAGACGGCTTTGTCGCCGGGCGTGCCGGGCAAATGTATGAATGCGCTTGTTTACTTGATTACGCGTTAAAGAAAAAAGGCGTTCGCGATAACTTTGAAATTCACTTTTTTTCCTCTAATATTGCGCCCGACGAAACGGGTGCTATAACCGACAGACTTCGAGAACGGGGCATCATCCTCGACTATGGCTACGAACCAATTGAATTTGTGGATGGGGGCATGATCAATGAAGACAACAGTCTTCGCAAGGCGGATATCATTCTTTATTCACCCGGTATCACTGGCTCAAAACTGGTTCAAGACGCCTGTCTCCCGGTTTCCGCTGGCGGTCAAATTGATGTGGACCAATACGGGCAGGCAAAAGGATTAATGAACGTGTTTGCGGCAGGCGATTGCGGCAATCATGAGAACCCGCCCCAATGGGTTCCCCACCAGGCGCACATGGCCCAACTTCGAGCCGAAGCTGCGGCAAAAAACATGCGGGCGACATTAAAGGGGGGGCAGCCAACGCATAAATACCGCTTCGAACTGTCATGCATCATGAACATGGAAAATGATGCGATGTGGATGCATATGGCAGCAGACGGCAAACCTCCCTTCTGGAATATGTTTCCCAAACGCTCGAAAAAACTGATTAAATTAAAAAATACCTTTGAACGCGTATTCCTTTTCTATCTTCGATATTTGTGAAGCAGCTATTCTTTTTTGCCATTCTATTCTTCAAGCCACCGCACAGCTTAGTACAGTATTAGTACAGTATTAGCACAGTAAGGGGAAACCCGAGTCACTTCCTGCGAAAGCCCCAATATATATCGTTGCCACGACATACTATATTTAATATAGAAGATAGAATTTTTAATTAATTTGAACGAAATATAGAAAGCTCGATTGTAACCCTTGACGCTAACTTTAGACAACTAACTGACATCAAGTTTAAAGCGCAACAATATAGCATAGGAGACAAGACGATGATGGAGACAATTTTAACTATTATGGTATCAATTATT
>CAZWBV010000242.1:0-4201 GCA_964632225.1 uncultured Gammaproteobacteria bacterium
TGGCGGCCAATTGGTGCTTTGGGGTGGTACCGATGGCGGAGTGAGACCAATGAAAAACTGGAATTGATAGGGAGCCAGGGTGTTCTGGCTGCGGATACTCCAGGTGGGCAGTTGCAGTTTGGTTTGCTGTATATGATGAAGATGAGGGTGGAGACCATTGTTGGTCAGGGAAGTGTCTATAGTCTGAAATGGTGGGAAGCCGGACAGGCGGAGCCACTAGGCTGGGATCTGACAAAGTCTGGCGACCCGGACACGCTGCAGGCAGGCTCCCTGATGCTGGTAGCGCACCATGCGGATGTTGAGTTTGGCAACGTCTCCATCGAGCCTGTAAGCACCGTCGGTGCTGTGATCGGGAATATTGTCGAACAGATCAACCCCACCGATGTGACCATTACCTGGCTAACCGACGAACCTGCCATAGCGACCCTGCAATACGGGGCAGACACTACTTATGGTTCAACGATCAGCGACCCCGCGTCTAACACCAGTCACAGCATGACCATCAACGGGTTATCACCGGGTCAGACCGTGCATTATGAAATCACCGTAGAAGACGCAGACAGCAATGTCACCACCACGGGAAACCGGTCATTGGTCACCGAATCCAACTCCCCACCAGTACAAGGGAGTCTGTCGGATGATTTTGACAGCACGGTGCTCGATGCCGGCCAGTGGACCTTTGTTGACCCCGTGGGTGATTCTTCCCTCACTGTGAATGGTGGCCAGCTGGCGCTCTCAGTCAGCGGAGGCGTGGCACATGACGTCTGGACCAGCGGCAACGACACCGCACGGGTCACCCATGTACTGCCGAATGAAGACTTCTTCGCAGAAGTCAAATTTGACTCAATTCCCACACAACAGTATCAGATTCAAGGACTGTTAATCGAACAGGACAGCAACAACTTTATCCGCTTTGATTTTTACAGTGACGGCTCAAACCTCCGGGTATTTGCAACATCCTTCCAGAACGGAACCCCCACCATACGGGTCAATGATGTGATCACCTCGGGAACTCCGCTGTACATGCGCGTCAAACGCATCGGCGACCAATGGACCCAGCAGTATTCGTACGATGGCATGAGTTGGCAAACAGCCGTGAGTTTTACCTATGGTCTAGTATCGACCTCAGCCAGTCTGTTTGTCGGAAACTCAGGCTCAAATGCCCCCGCCTATACCGCACAGATCGACTACTACTGGATCGACAAAGATATCCCCGTGGATACAACCGCACCGATCATCAGCAACGTGCAAGTGGCCGTCAGTGCTAACGACGCGATAATCACCTGGGACACCGACGAAGCCACCCGTAGCTCACTGGCCTACGGACTGACCGCCTCCTACGAAATAGGCGCGATCGACAACGCCACCCTGCTAACCACACACAGCGCCATCCTGTCCGGATTGACGACTGACGAATTATACTATTTCCAGATAACCGTCACCGACGCCAGTGACAACGTGAACAGCACTACCGACCTGACATTGACCCCCATCGCAGATGTGGCTCCCCCGGTCATCAGCGATATTCAGGAACAGATCACAACCTCAGGCGCAACCATCAGCTGGACCACCGATGAGCCAGCGACCGCCAGCATTGAATACGGTACCGACATCACCTATGGCTCCACCGTCGACAGCGGCAGCCTGGATCTCACCCATAGTCTGCTGTTGACAGGATTTTTACCTGACCAAATAGTGTACTACCGAATAACCTCTGTTGACGCCAGTGGTAACGGGACCATGTCGGCAGACCGCACCTTTACCACACAGATGGGCGATGGCCCCATACCTGGCACATTATCGGATGAATTTACCGACGCCTCGCTGGATCTGGCACAGTGGACATTTGTTGACCCGGTGAGTGATTCGACCGTCGGCGTTGCCAATGGTCAGCTTGCCCTGTCGGTGGAGGGTGGCGTCTCGCATGATGTCTGGAGTTCGGGCAATGATTCAGCACGCATCACCCACACGGCAGCTAATCAGGACTTTTTTGCCGAAGTGAAGTTTGACTCAACACCGAGTCAGAGATACCAGCTTCAAGGCATGCTGGTCGAACAGGACGCCAACAATTTTATCCGTTTTGATTTTTACAGCGACGGAAACACACTGAAAATCTTCGCGGCCACCTTTCAGGACGGACAGCCCACCGTCAAAATAAACACAACGATAGCAACCGGCGGGCCATTGTATCTGCGTGTTGAGCGTGTGGGTGACCAATGGACCCAACAATACTCGTATGACGGCAGCAACTGGCAGACCGCCGTAACGTTTGCGCATACTCTCACCGTGACCACAACCAGCCTGTTTGCCGGAAATTCAGGTTCAAACGCCCCCGCCTATACCGTGCTGGTCGACTACTACTGGATTGACACAGATAGACTGGTGGATACAACCGCACCGGTCATCAGCAACGTGCAAGTGGCCGTCAGCGCCAACGACGCGATAATCACCTGGGACACCGACGAAGCCACCCGTAGCTCACTGGCCTACGGACTGACCGCCTCCTACGAAATAGGCGCGATCGACAACGCCACCCTGCTAACCACACACAGCGCCATCCTGTCCGGATTGACGACTGACGAATTATACTATTTCCAGATAACCGTCACCGACGCCAGTGACAACGTGAACAGCACTACCGACCTGACATTGACCCCCATCGCAGATGTGGCTCCCCCGGTCATCAGCGATATTCAGGAACAGATCACAACCTCAGGCGCAACCATCAGCTGGACCACCGATGAGCCAGCGACCGCCAGCATTGAATACGGTACCGACATCACCTATGGCTCCACCGTCGACAGCGGCAGCCTGGATCTCACCCATAGTCTGCTGTTGACAGGATTTTTACCTGACCAAATAGTGTACTACCGAATAACCTCTGTTGACGCCAGTGGTAACGGGACCATGTCGGCAGACCGCACCTTTACCACACAGATGGGCGATGGCCCCATACCTGGCACATTATCGGATGAATTTACCGACGCCTCGCTGGATCTGGCACAGTGGACATTTGTTGACCCGGTGAGTGATTCGACCGTCGGCGTTGCCAATGGTCAGCTTGCCCTGTCGGTGGAGGGTGGCGTCTCGCATGATGTCTGGAGTTCGGGCAATGATTCAGCACGCATCACCCACACGGCAGCTAATCAGGACTTTTTTGCCGAAGTGAAGTTTGACTCAACACCGAGTCAGAGATACCAGCTTCAAGGCATGCTGGTCGAACAGGACGCCAACAATTTTATCCGTTTTGATTTTTACAGCGACGGAAACACACTGAAAATCTTCGCGGCCACCTTTCAGGACGGACAGCCCACCGTCAAAATAAACACAACGATAGCAACCGGCGGGCCATTGTATCTGCGTGTTGAGCGTGTGGGTGACCAATGGACCCAACAATACTCGTATGACGGCAGCAACTGGCAGACCGCCGTAACGTTTGCGCATACTCTCACCGTGACCACAACCAGCCTGTTTGCCGGAAACACGGGGACGAACGCACCGGCATTCACGGCCCTGGTCGATTATTACCGGACGGATGCACAATAAAAAGCTCGAAGAGAACAGTGTAGAGCGGTAAGCTTGGCTGGACGATCAGATCTGTATCTCCTAGGGCTGGCAGGGCTCGATGTTGTCTTATGATGTTTCCACTCAGAGTTAAAATCACCACTTGTATTTTCACAATCTTAGAATCCTCAGCTAAACGCGGTGAAGCGTGCAATTCACCCCATCCAACTGAAAATTCTAGGAGCCTGTCGGGTTTAGAATGAATCCACTACGAAAAAACTAATATGAACCAACCCCCATCAAAATTATCATTGCGCCAACATGATTTTGTGCTATTTGCCATCATGGGTGTTTTGGCGGGTTGTGGGCTCATTTATGAATATTTACTGTCACATTATGCAGGACGCATTTTAGGGGCGGTTGAGCAAGTTATTTTTGCCATGATTGGCGTGATGATCGTCGCAATGGGGTTGGGGGCTTTTGCGGCGCGTATTTTTAAATCGTATTTTAACGCTTTTGTCTGGCTGGAAGTCAGTATTGCATTAATTGGTGTCAGCTCAGTATTGGTGTTAGCGGCGATAACGGCGCTGGCAAATATATTGCCACAAATTCTGATGGAAACATTTTTGTTGCCGCCCGATTTAATTCCGCGCGGTGGCATGATTCTCTGGGCACATAAAACAGCCTCTATCATGCC
>CAZWBV010000243.1:0-4187 GCA_964632225.1 uncultured Gammaproteobacteria bacterium
ATAAGTTATTTGAAAAGAAACTTATAATCGAAGGTGTTGGTTTTAAGGTTGAAATATCTGGAGAAGAGCTTGTACTGAGTCTTGGTTTTTCTCATAAAATCAATGTAAAGATTCCGAAAGAGTTAAACGTTACAGTTGAGAAAAATACTATTATGGTGTCTGGTATAAATAAAGAATTAGTTGGTCAATTTACTGCAAAAGTACGATCTTTAAAAAAACCAGAACCGTATAAAGGAAAAGGTATTAGATATGAAGGAGAGGTTGTAAGAAGAAAGCAGGGCAAAAAATCCGTGTAATGTAAATTTCAAAAATTGATATGAAAAAGATAAATAATATAAAAATTGCACATAGAATACGAAGGCATAAGAAAATTCGTAGAAGAGTGTTCGGTACTGCAGAGTTACCACGTCTTTCTGTTTTTAGATCAAACAAATATATATACGCACAATTGATAAATGATGATAGTGGTTTTACACTTGTTTCTGCATCAGATAAAGAGTATAAAGGAAAAAATAAAACAGAAAGAGCAAAAAAGGTTGGTGTGTCATTGGCAAAGATTGCAAAAGATAAAAAAATAAATGAAGTTGTATTTGATAGAGGTGGTTTTATTTTTACAGGTAGAGTAAAAGCTCTTGCGGAAGGTGCGAGAGAAGGAGGACTTGTGTTTTAAATAATAAAAAAATTATGAGTGAAGATAAAAACAACAATCAAGAAATTAAAAAGGAAGTTACTACACAAAAAAGTAGCAATGTTTCTTCATCTACAACACAAACAAAACTCAATCTGGATTCAAATTCAAAGCCTCGTATGCGTAATAATAGAAGAGGGAGAAGATCAGCAAGAAGAGGTAAAGGGGAACGTATAAAACCAGAGTTTGAACAAAAAGTTGTTGACATAAGAAGAGTTACGCGTGTGGTATCTGGAGGAAGAAGATTTTCTTTTAGTGTTTCTCTTGTTGCTGGGGATAAGAAAGGTAGGGTTGGAGTCGGGGTTGGTAAATCCTCTAATACATCCTCAGCGATTGAAAAAGCCGCAAGGAGCGCTAGGAAAAATATGGTTAAAATAAAACTAAATAAAAAAATGTCTATTTCTCACGAAGTAAGTGCTAAGTTTGCAAGTACAAGGGTTATTATAAAACCATCTCCTGGAAAAGGTCTTGTTTCAGGTAGTTCCGTTCGTAATGTACTTGATCTTGCTGGAGTAACAGATGTAAGTTCAAAGATTTTATCTAGAAGTAAAAATAAATTAAATAATGCAAGAGCGACAATCAAGGCATTAGAAGAGCTGGGTAAACTATAAAAATATCATGCAGATACATCAATTAAAAAGAAATA
Source organism: uncultured Gammaproteobacteria bacterium (assembly GCA_964632225.1). Classification (GTDB taxonomy): domain Bacteria; phylum Pseudomonadota; class Gammaproteobacteria; order SG8-11; family SG8-11; genus JAADIM01. Next base: position 1,335 of record CAZWBV010000243.1, read on the forward strand.
CACCCAATAAAAAATCACGGCAAGTTGGTCGTGGTGGGAAAAGAGGCAAGACATCAGGAAGAGGCACAAAAGGTCAGAAAGCTAGAGCAGGAAGCAAGCTTCGTCCAGAAATGCGTGATATTATAAAAAAATTACCAAAGAAAAGAGGATTTGGTAAAAACAGAGCAAGGACTGTAAATTCAAGCATTGTTAAAGCTTTCCAAATTAATATATCTATACTTGAAAAGGTTCTTTCTGATGGAGATGCTGTAACGCCAGTTTTTCTTGTTGAAAAAGGAGTATTAAAAAAAGTAAAAGGAAGACTTCCGCGTGTTAAAATTCTTGGAATGGGTGAAATTACAAAAAAGATAACTATTGAAGGATGTATTATTTCAAAAAGTGCGAGCGAAAAGATAAAAAAAGCTGGTGGAAGTGTAAAAATTTAGGTATAGAGTTATGAAGTATCATGGATAATATAATACAAAAAACAAAGTTAATAATTAAAGATTCTTCTCTAAGAAATAAAATATTCTTTGTCTTGTTTTTTCTTGCGATATTTAGATTACTTGCAAATATTCCTATTCCAGCTGCTGTAGGTTTTCGTATTGACCAATTATTGGCAGGTAATCAGACTCTTGGCTTCCTTAATCTTTTAACAGGTGGAGGTCTATCAGCGGTTTCTATTGTTATGTTGGGAGTCGGTCCGTACATAACAGCATCTATTATCATGCAACTTCTTACGATGATGTCCGAGAAGTTGAAAGAAATGTATCATGAAGGAGGAGAATTAGGTAAGAAAAAATTTGCTCAATACTCTAGACTCTTGACTATTCCGTTGGCGTTTATTCAAGGGTATGCATTGTTGATTTTTTTGCAAAAACAAGGTGCGATACCTGGACTAGTAGGTGTTGACCTTCTCGTTAATGTCTTAATAATTGTTGCTGGTTCAGTTTTGCTTATGTGGATAGGAGAACTTATGTCAGAGTTTGGTATTGGCAATGGTGTGTCACTTATAATATTTGCTGGAATTATCGCAAGTTTACCAAAAACACTTGCACAATTGATGATTACATTTGATATGTCTCAAATTCCTATGTATTTAGGGTTTGCGGTAGCGGCTGTTGCAATTATAGCTGGAGTTGTTGTAATAACAGAAGCAGAGCGTCCGATTCCTATTACTTATGCAAAAAGAGTTCGAGGAATGAAAGTATATGGAGGTATATCAACATATCTTCCACTGCGTGTTAATCAAGCCGGCGTTATACCGATAATTTTCGCACTGTCTATATTAATTTTTCCTCAAGTTCTTGTTGGCTATCTTTCTCAGATAGATAATAGTGTTATCGCCACAATATCGGGAGCAATAAAAAGCTTCATTACTAATCCATGGTTTAGCTCGTCTTTCTATTTTGTTCTTGTGTTCGCATTTACATATTTTTATACTGCTGTCACTTTTGATCCTGAAGAAATTGCAAAAAATTTGCAGCAAAGCGGAGCATTCATACCAGGAGTACGTCCCGGTAAATCAACCTCCGATTATATTGCAAAAGTGTTAACAAGAATTACTTTTGTTGGAGCGTTATTTTTAGGTGCTATTGCTGTGTTGCCTTTAATAATGCAATCGCTTACTAATATTGGATCATTTGCGATTGGTGGTACCGCACTTCTGATTGTTGTGTCGGTTGTATTGGATTTTATAAACAAAGTAGATGCGCAAGTTTCTATGCGCGAGTATTAAAAGCTCGGTTTTGGCGCACTTTTTCGTAAGTTTCAGAGGGGATCTTTTCACCGTACTCATAAATACAATTCAAAGATTTTCTCTTTGTTCTTTTAAATTGTACTCAAGACAGGATTTTTAAATTGATTGAGGTTGGGCCTCCATCAATTTAAAATTTTGTTGGCTATTTATTGTGATATAATAAACATTATGAATTTTAAAACATTTATATTTATTGGGCGTTCTGGTTGTGGCAAAGGAACGCAGGTGAAACTGTTGACAGAGTATCTGAAAGAGATTTACCCAGAAGATGAAATTTTTTCTCTTCAAACAGGACAGCACTTTAGGGATTTTGTAAAAGAAAAAGGATTTGCGAATGATATGTCAAAAAAAATAATGAAAAAAGGAAGTAGGCAACCTGATTTTTTGGCTGTATGGATTTGGTCTAGTGCGTTTATTGAAAACGTTGAAGGCAAAGAACATCTTGTTATAGACGGAACACCTCGGTCTTTAAATGAAGCACAAATTTTGGACACTGCGATAAGGTTTTATGATCGAGCAGAACCGTTCGTTGTTTATATTGATGTGTCACGAAAGTGGTCAGAGGAGCGATTGTTGGCGCGTGGGCGTGCTGATGATTTAGACATAAAAGATATAAGAAAAAGATTGGATTGGTTTGAAGATGATGTACTTCCAGCGGTGAGTTTTTATAGAGATAATTCAGACTATAATTTTATCTCTGTAAATGGCGAACAGCCAATTGGTAAAGTTTACGCAGAGATAATGAAAAAAGTTTTTGGTAAATAAAATATGATATATAGCGAAAAAGAAATTAAAATATTGCGTGAGGGTGGCAAGCGCCTCTCTTTTGTTTTAGACGAGGTAAGTAAAAAAGTATCTGTTGGAGTTGCAACAGCGTTTCTTGACAAAATTGCAGAATCTTTAATAAGAAAAGTGGGCGATGAGCCGGCTTTTTTAGGATATCGACCAGAAGGGTCCTCATCTTCTTATCCTGCTACTTTATGTGTATCGGTCAACAATGAAATTGTTCATGGTATTCCGGGAGATAGGGTTCTTGAAGAGGGAGATATTGTAGGTATAGATTTAGGGCTTAAACACGGAGGGCTTTTTGTTGATGCAGCAATAACGGTTCCTGT
>CAZWBV010000244.1:0-4174 GCA_964632225.1 uncultured Gammaproteobacteria bacterium
AATCGACTATGCCCGCCTGGATACTATTACTCGGTGGCATCGGCATTGTTGTCGGGCTCTTAACCTACGGCCACAAGGTAATCGCAACAATTGGCACGGGCATAACACAGCTAACCCCTAGCCGAGGTTTTGCAGCCACACTGGCGGCAGCCAGTACCGTCGTTATCGCATCTGGAACAGGCCTGCCTATTTCTACTACGCATACCTTAGTCGGTGCCGTTCTTGGTGTCGGATTGGCACGCGGCCTTGGCGCACTCAATATGAATGTCGTACGCACTATATTTTTATCCTGGATAATTACATTGCCAGCTGGCGCAATACTATCCATCCTCTTTTTCTTTGTATTCAAGGGTATATTTAGTTAGCTATACCCGTAGCGTTATCAACAATGAAGCTTTAGACTGCCAGAATGTCTTCATTATTCAACTTCGAAAATAAAACGGACTGTTATACGGTAATGGGTAATCCCATTAGCCATAGCAAATCACCTCGTATTCACGCTTTCTTTGCAGAACAAACCGGACAAAACATAAAATATACGGCTACCCAGGTGGATCCCGGTGGGTTTGAGCAAGCAGTCGGTAATTTTCGTGCAAGCGGTGGCAAGGGATTAAATATCACCGTGCCGTTTAAACAGGATGCCTGGGATTTAGCAAACGAACGAAGCAAACGCGCAGACATCGCCGGAGCCGTTAATACAATTTTATTTAAATCCGGCAACATAGTCTATGGTGACAACACCGATGGCATCGGACTGGTTAGAGATATTCGGGACAACCATGAAGTCACCTTTGATAATAAACGTATACTTATTCTTGGCGCTGGCGGAGCGGTTCGAGGGGCATTGTTACCGATACTGGAAGAAAATCCAAAACGGGTTGTCATTGCTAACCGGACCACAGGCAAGGCAAAAGAGCTGGCAAACATTTATTGCAACAAAGGCAATATAGTGGGCAACAGCTACCAGGAAATTGACAAGCTGCAGTTTGATTTGGTCATCAACGGCACCTCTGCAAGTTTACATGGGCAACTGCCGCCCTTGCCAGATAATATTCTTGCTGAAAATGCCTGCTGCTATGACATGATGTATGCAAAAGTACCCAGCTTGTTTTTACAGTGGGCACTAGAACAAAACGCCAGCAAAGCGATTGATGGTCTTGGCATGTTAGTGGAACAAGCAGCCGAATCGTTTTATCTTTGGCGGGGGAAACGCCCAACTACTGCAGACGTTATTACAAAACTGAAAAATGAATTATCCTAAATAAAATTCATCCGCGTCCCTGCGTTCAATCAGCCTGCGCTCTTCACTACACCAGGGATTTTCCCGCCATTTCATATTACGACGCTCATTAATATATGTGCGATGCCTGTACTCTCTTACAACAATATCACAACCGTTAAAGTTAACTTGATCCAACATCTCGATGGCAACGTGAGCTATTTTTTTAGAACGAATATCAATGTAGCCATAATGTGATACATGGCCTTGCGATTCTTTTTCGCATATTCGAAAACTGCTATTCGCTTTATCCAGGAGGCCTTTGCTTATCAGCTTGTCATATACTTTATTAAACACATTATTCCGCAAAGTATTATTTAACAATACCTTCAGATCCAGCGCGTTAATATCGCCTGGAAGGTTTCCAATAAAAATCTCCAAAGTACCATCCCTTAAAATGTTACAGGTATTACATAAAACAATAGTTAGCCCATGTGATTATTTTTATTATTATTATTTCTCTATTACTATTGCTTTATGTTTTTATCTTATTTCTATTTTTATTATTAATGTTGCTTAGTTTTACGCTAATTAACTTAACAACACAATTAAATTCACAAACGTATAAATTAAATTTATAAACCAGTAGGAACAGCGGAGCGTTATTTCTGACTGGGGTTTTGATTGGGTTTCTTAGCTTTTTTCTTAGCTTAAGCAAGGTAGTTATTTTTTAACTGGGTATAGTGCGCCGCAGAATATTCGATCCACACAATTTCTTCCTGGGTCAATTCCCTGCACTTTCTTGCCGGGTTTCCTTTCCACAAAAAACCATTTTCCAGCACCTTTCCCATGGGCACCAAGCTGCCAGCCCCCAGCAGAACATTGGACTCCACAACGGCACCATCCATCACAATCGCACCCATGCCGATTAAACACCGGTTATTTAGCGTACACCCATGCAACACGGCTTTATGACCTACCGTTACATCATCACCTATGTGTAGCGCATAGCCATTCGGTATGGATTCGTGTTGATGGGTAACGTGCAGGACCGAACCATCTTGTATATTTGTTCTCGTACCAATGACTATCGAATTTACGTCACCACGCACCACCGTCATTGGCCAAATCGAACTGTGTTCTCCGACAGTGACGTCACCAATAACGACGGCAGTTTCATCGACATAGACATAATCCGCGATAACCGGTACGTTGTTTTGGTAAGACCTAATCGCCATCTCAGCGCAACGTGACTAATTCTTCAGCGCTGGTTGGATGTATCGCGACCGTGTTATCAAAATCAGCTTTAGTCGCCCCCATTTTTATCGCAACCGCAAAACCTTGCAACATTTCATCTGCACCCTGGCCGATGATATGACAACCAACAATTTTTTCTCTGGCGCCGACAGTGACTAATTTCATTACTGTTTTCTGGCTATGTTGGGTAAGCGCATAATACATGTTGGTAAACTGCGTTGAATACACTTTGACGGCATCGCCATGCACCTCTCGCGCTTCCTCTTCTGTCAACCCAATCGTGCCGATAGGTGGATGACTAAACACCACAGTCGGTATATTTTCATAGTCAAGGTAGCGGTCAGGTTGGTTATTAAACAGCCTGTCAGATAACCGACGACCTGCGGCAATCGCAACCGGGGTCAACGCCGCCTGCCCTGTTACATCACCCACTGCATAAATACCTGATACACGGGTATTTTGAAATTTATCAACCACAATAAAACCGGATTGGTCCAACTCAACACCCGCTTTGTCCAACCCCAGATCCTGGGTATTGGGTGCACGACCTGTTGCCCAAATAACAGCGTCAAATCCCTTAAATTCGTGCCCCCCCTGACAGGCAATATTTAATTTGCCCGCGTCAGACTGAGTAACACGGTCTATTGATAGGTTTGGCAGGACGTTTACGCCGTTATTAAGCATTTCTTCCATTAAAGCATCTCTAATTGACATATCAAACCGAGCCAAGAAATGTTGGCGGCGTAATAGCAAATCAACATCGGTTCCGAGCGTGTTTAGCACGCCTGCCAGCTCGACCGCGATATAGCCGCCACCCACAACCGCGACCCGATTTGGTTGCTCGGTGAGTGAAAAAAAACCATCTGATGTTATTCCTAACTCAGCGCCTTCTATATCAGGTACAACGGGAAAACCACCGGGGGCAATAACGATGTGGTTCGCTGTATATTGCTGGCCGTTGACCTCGACGCAATGGTGACTAATAAAGCGTGCTGTGCCATTGACTTCATCAATATCGGAATCCTTTAAATAGGTGTGGTACCAATCATTAATGCCAGTGATGTATTTCTCCCGTGCTTTGACAAGTTTTTCCCAATGAAAGCTTTTCAGGTCAACATCAAACCCATAATCTGCGGCAACGCGTATCGTATGCGCAATATCTGCACCTAACCACATAATTTTTTTGGGTACACAGCCCACATTCACACAGGTGCCCCCCATCGCACCTTGCTCAATCAGTGCGCACTTTGCGCCGTACTTGGCCGCTCTCTCAACGGCCGAAATACCCCCGCTGCCACCGCCGATGGCGATTAAATCATAGTGTTTTATCATTAACGGCTACCTAACTTAAAATTAAAAGAGTGTACGCCAATGATACAGCCGGTGTAAAACCCGTCCGTATCACGCTTTTATTAGACGCGCAATCAGTAGCATACGTTTCACAAATTGAATAAAAACAATGGACAAACAGGTAACTGAGTGTATTTAACTGATTGGGCTTGAATAGATCACCAATGCAGGTTCTAATTCTCCTCCAGTTGAACGCGACATAAAGATTGTCCTGTATATTGATAAAGCTCACTTTTTATAGGCTGATACAATAGTAAGGGCCTGTAAATGAATAACTTCGCCTTCTTGGGTGCTGAGGCGCTCGTCTGGCAAGGCGCGAAAGTGCAGAAATATGTCGATATTTCAAGC
>CAZWBV010000245.1:0-4170 GCA_964632225.1 uncultured Gammaproteobacteria bacterium
GTGATCTCTTTCATCGCAAAGCGGAAAATGTACCAGGAAACCCGTGGTTTATTACAACACTATGGTTGGCACAGTATTATATTAAAAAAGCAAAAAAAGAGAGTGATTTTGACGAAGTAAAGAAGTGGATAGATTGGACCGTCGATAATTCTCGCGCCTCTGGCGTTCTTTCAGAGCAGCTAGATCCATATTCTAGAGAACAGCTTTCTGCCGCACCACTTACGTGGAGTCATGCTGAGTTTGTAATTACCATAATAAAATATTTAGATAAAGTAGAAGAACTTGGTTTGTGCAAGAAATGTGACCCATTAAGAACTAATTATGGATAAAATTTTTAAAGAAAGTAATATTCCAACGATTCTTGTGATATTTGGTGGAACTGGAGATTTAAGCAGACGCAAATTGCTTCCGGCACTTTTTGATTTGTATGAAAATAATTTACTGCCTGATATGTTTAAAATAATAGGAACAGCAAGAGGTGAATTGTCTGATGATGAATATCGTATTTTTGCAAAAAATGCAATAAAAAAACACAAAAAAAACAAAAACAATGGGGAAAGTATAAATCAATTTTTAGATAATGTTGTATATCATTCGGGAGATTTCAGTGTTTCAGAAAATTACAAAAAATTAGCTGAAAGACTTATTTCTATTGAAGATTCATTTGGTGTATGTTCAAATAAGTTATTTTACTTATCTGTTTCTCCTCTGTTTTACGATGTAATATTTAAAGAACTTGCAAATTCTGGATTAACAATCCCTTGTAGTCAAGAAACTGGCTGGACTAGAGTTTTAGTTGAAAAACCGTTTGGAGAAGATATAAAAACATCTAAAGAATTGGACAGGAAACTCGGTCTTTTGTTTAAGGAGGAACAAATATTTAGAATAGACCACTATCTTGGGAAAGAAACACTACAGGATATTTCAATGTTTAGATTTTCTAATTTAATTTTTGAACCTATTTGGAATAATAAATATATTGATAAAGTAGAGTTAATATTGAATGAAGATATTGACATAGAAGGAAGAGGTTCTTTTTATGATAAGATTGGTGCACTGAAAGATGTCGGACAAAATCATATGCTACAAATGCTTGCGTTTGTAGCGATGGATAATCCAGAGGAGTTTAATCCAAAAACAGTAAGAGAAAAAAGGGCATCTGTAATCGAAAAGTTAAAAATGATAAGAAAGAAAGATTTGCATCATTGTGTTTTACGCGGTCAATATAGTGGATATAAAAATGAAGATGGAGTTGCTCAAAATTCAAAAACTGAAACGTATTTTAAAATAAAAGTATTTCTTGACAGTGAAAGGTGGAGTGGAGTACCTTTTATTCTTGAAAGCGGTAAAGCATTAAGCGAAAAAAAAGCCGAAATTAATATACATTTCAAGAAAATGGAGAAATGTTTATGTCCTTTTGATACAGAACAAATGCATTCTAATATTTTGACATTTAGGATACAGCCGGATTCTGGTATTTCTATTCTATTTTGGGTAAAAAAACGTGGAGTAAAAATGAAATTAGAATCAAAAAAACTTTCTTTTTCATATAAAGATGAAAAAGAAAGGAAAATAACTGCATATGAACGTATTTTATTTGATGCGATAATTGGAGATCAGACATCATTTACAAGTACAAGAGAGGTCTCTGCTGCATGGAAATTTATAACACCAATACTAGAAAATTGGAAGGATTTAAAATTGCATGAATACGAGAAAGGCACAAAAGGTCCAGAAGCTAAATTATAAAATATAACAAAATATACATAATATGAATAAAAAAATAGGATATATTGGTTTAGGAAAAATGGGGAAAGGTATGGTTTTACATCTTCTTGAAAATGAATGGAGTGTCGTAGCGTACAATAGAAGCCCAGAAGTCATAAAAGAGGTGGAGGATTTTGGTGCAATTGGAGCAGATTCAATAAAAGAAGTCATAGAAAAATTAGAAACCCCCAGACTTGTGTGGTTAATGATTCCGCATCAGGCAGTTGATGCTGTGATAGAAGAGGTTGCGTCACTTCTAGACGAAGGAGATGTTATAATTGATGGAGGAAATTCAAACTATAAACAATCTGTTAGACGAGCAAAAGAGTTGAAAGAAAAAAATATAAAATTTATAGATGCTGGTGTTTCAGGAGGTCCCTATGGCGCGCGTAATGGAGCATGTGTTATGATTGGAGGAGAAAGAGAAAATTTTGAATATTATGAAGAATTGTTTAAGGATATCTCTGCATCAGATGCGTATGCATATATGGGACGCTCGGGTTCAGGGCATTTTGTAAAAATGGTACACAATGGCATTGAATATGGAATGATGCAAGCTATCGGTGAGGGATTTGAAGTGTTAAGAAAGTCAGACTTTGAGTTGAAATTAAAAGAAGTAGCAAGAATATATAACAATAAGAGTGTTATAGAATCACGTTTGACTGGATGGCTTCAAAAAGGGTTTGAAGAATATGGTGAAAATTTAAATGGTGTGTCGGGCAAAGTTTCTGCTAGCGGTGAAGGACTTTGGACAGTAGAGGCTGCAAAAGAATTAGGTGTGCCGGTCACTGTTATAGAGGATTCATTAAAATTCAGAGAACAATCACAAGAAAACCCAAGATATACGGGGCAGGTTGTGTCAGCACTACGTAATCAATTTGGTGGACATGAGGTAAGTAAAATGAAAGAGCAATGATCAAGAAGTTGGGTAATTTGAATGTTATCGTTGAGAAAACAGGTGAATCTGTGTCAAAAAAGCTTGCTGAAGATTTATCTTTTTATTTGATTAAAACAAAGGAACAAAATGTTAAGATTTTATTTTTATCCTCTGGCGGGTCAGCTTTTAAGGTGCTTGATTTAATTTCAAGTGATGTTTTTGGAGATTATCTGACGATAGGTGTTTTGGACGAGAGGTACGATAAGACAAATGAAAATAATAATTTTACACAATTATCAAAAACAGAATTTTATAAAAACGCAAAAAAAGTGGAGTGCGATTTTATTGACATGAGTGTAAAAGAGGGGCAGACACAAAAAGAGCTCACTGATTATTTTGAGGAAGAATTAAGAAGATGGGTAGATGAAAATCCAAATGGGAAAATTATTGCAACAGTTGGTGTAGGTGTTGACGGACATACTTCTGGTATGATGCCTTTTTCTGAAGATGCAAAACAATTTGCTGAATTATTTGAAGGAAATAAATGGGTTGTATCTTATGACGCAACTGGTAAAAATAAATTTGCAAAAAGAATTACAACTTCCATTACGTTTTTAAAAAATATAGATAAAGTTTTTGTTTTTATTATAGGGGTAGAAAAATCAGATACATTTTTACAGATAAAAAAAGATGGGTTACTTGCGGAGATTCCTGCGCGTATCCTAAAAGAGTTGAATGGAGCCATTTATATTGATGAAGCAGTTTTAAAAGAGTAAAATAAGAATATGTATATATTATTTGATATAGGTGGAACAAAAATGCGGATTGCTGGGACTAAAAATCTTGAGTTTTTTAGTGAACCAATAATCATCTTAACTCCTCAGAAGTTTATGGACGGGGTGGAAATGATGGTTCGTACAGCGAAAGAAATCTGTGGAGATGAAGAAATGCAAGCAATCGCTGTTGGTATCGCCGCATCTCCAAATCGAGAAAAAACAGAACTTGCGTCTGGCGGTGTTAACATTGCGGATTGGCTAGGGAAACCACTGAAAGAGAGATTAGAAAGAGAACTCAAATGCGAAGTATTTATTGAGAACGATACTGCAATGGGTGGACTTGCACAGGTTGTGTATGGTCCAGCAAAAAATGTAGAAATAGTAGTTTATATGACTGTAAGTACTGGGGTTGGCGGGTGCAGGTTTGTTGATGGAAAGATAGATAAAAGCGCAATGGGATTTGAGCCTGGATGGCAGATTATCGTCGCACCACCAGAAATCTGTCAACCTGTCACGTTGACAAATGTGAAGTGGCTTGATGGTTATTGTTCAAAGGGTTATTTAATTAGTCACATTGGTGGTATTTGTACTGAAAGAGCTACAGGGAAGAAACCTTACGAAATAACTGATGTAAATTTTTGGGAAGAAAAAGCAAAATTACTTGCCTACGGTCTTCATAATGTTTGTACTATGTGGTCACCGGATATTATCGTTATAGGAGGATCAATGATGAATAAAATCGGCATACCT
>CAZWBV010000246.1:0-4140 GCA_964632225.1 uncultured Gammaproteobacteria bacterium
TTTTATCTATGGCTTTCAAGGTTAGATGTAAGAGTTATTTAATTACCGTCCCTTATATACATTGTATACGCCTTCACTTCGATGCAACTGACTGTGGATATTATTGTTTTATATATTGTTTTATATATTCCCTACTACCCTTGCTCACCCCAGAATCATTGGCATAGCGAGGCCATTGACTAATGATAGTCCGGATTCGTTCAACAATTTGTTGCGCCTTTGAGTTATTTAGCATTGCGGATTCGGCCAGGGTCTTGAATTGCTCTGGCCCTGGATTTCTCCCTACACCCATCATCATGGTTGAATGTTCTCCCTCTGGACCTGTGGAAAAGGTTAAATCGTAGGCTGGCGCCATTGTCCATTCGCCCTGATTATCCATCAAGAACGAAAAATTTTTACTGTGATCATCGCGATTATGAGTCAAGACATTGAATACTGCCAAGGCAAACATTTTCTCTACTTCGCGGATGTCTTTAGTTAACTGGAAGGTGGCGGCAAGCAGGGTTTTATAATCCAGGCTAGGTAAACGAAAGTCTGCGTTGAGCAAACCACAAGCACTATGCATATGCAGCCGCTGATCATCTATCCGGTCAAAGCGTTTCGTACCGAAATACTGCTTGCCATTTGCCGTTGAAAATAAGTGGGTAGGGGCCATCTCAATGCCTGCGTCTTTTGCCATGCAGCTGTAGGCGTACTCAATCGTAGCGATATCGCTCAAGTCATGGGCGGATGGAAATTTTATAAGCCAGTGTTCATAGCTCGATTCAAGTTGTTGCGGGTCATGTACGATATTTTTTTTATCAACACTCACCGCTACTAAGATTTTCGGCCGCGCCCCCGCTGACGACCCCGCCAAGGATAACAACTCTGCAATAATTTTCTCCGGTGCACCTTGCAGGTTTCGCTGGGTAGCGGCCGCAAGCTGCTCCAAGTCTAACGGATCGTTTGAGTAATCATCTATACCGTAGTCCGGTTCATAAGATAATGCACCCATCCCTCGATGGGCCACATGGGCTAGCCGGTCCAGAGGTGTGAGTTGGACAGGGTTAATATTTAATCGCTGTAACTGTCGGTCTAATAGCAAACGCCCCCAACCATCCGGCAAGCTATCGTTGAATACACCATGTAAGGATTCAAACAATTCTCTTTCGGCAAAAATAACGCCCTGCCGTTGTGGTAAGTAAAAGGGTGACAGTGCAATGTTGAGATCCAAGAATTCCGTTGCGTACTCAAAAACGGCCTGGCGTTTGATATAGGCGAGACGACCCACCTGGATGTGCTCCCGTTCGCCCTTCTCCCAAAAAACATTTAGCGTCTCAACCGGGTTGTATTTCATGATTTTTTTGAAGATGGGTCAGCCCGCTTGAATCGGGGTGCAAACGCTCGTTTCCTGGATTTCGTTTTTGACAATAGTTCGTCCAATGTGTTGGCGTGTTCTACATCAGGAAGATTAAACAGTTGTTCAAAAATTGGCAGAGCACCTAATACAGCAGCAATTTTAATGAGCAGTTGCAGGTCGATCTTGCCGTGGTTCTCAAATTTGGCCAGGGTCTTGGTAGACACACCCACGCGCCTGGCCAGCACTTGTTGTGTGAGCTGGCGATGGATTCGTAGGGCTTTAGCACGCTCGCCTACCTGTTTGCCAACATCTTGCGGCGAAATTATTAACGGTAACATAGTTCTTATTATAGCCATTTTTACTATAATAAGGTAATAATTTTACCTTTATTACAGTAAAACTATCATGAAAATTTTCAGGCGCTGAGGCTATGCATCACTACAGTGACAAATAACACGGAAAGTTAAGGTGACAGAAACGGGAATAATTGAAGACTCTTAATAGTAATCCCTATTGCCACAGTGCGCCTGGTGGTTTCAAAACGTCGAATGTGGGAGTCATTCTAACTAAACTACACTCTTTAAAGCCTGCTGAAATTAGAACAAAGGAATCTAAAATGTGGCATATACACATGAAACTCAACCACTATGCACTAATAATCAAGGGGTCAAGCCTATTGTATAACCGATAGATATTTTTTAATTTTTCCAACCTTAACTCTGATATCTTTATTCCCTAAATTCACCTTCACATCATAAATAAGTCTTGAAATGCTGCCTGCGTGACCTAAACCAAAACCTTTCGCGATCTCAGCAAGCGCTATATCTCCTATTTGCTGGCAGCAATATATAGCCACTAGCTTATAAACCTTCATATACTCTTTCCGCCTTATTTTACTCCCTTTGACTTCTATTGGATTTCGGTGAATATAACGAGACAATTGCAGTAAGTAAGCATCTTTATCCACTAAGATCGCCTTGTATCGCCCTCTAAATAACGGACCATCGGTTTTCCTTAACCGGTTATAACGCTGTGTATGAAATGCCATTGATATGCAGCATGATCCGCCCTAAGTTCGCACGCGGTGTCTCAATAAGCAAATGGTAATGATTCCCCATCAAACAATAGGCATGAAAAACAGTGTCAAATCGTTCGTGTGATTCGTTTAAGGTCTCTAAAAATAACAAGTAATACGCGCGATCGTGAAAAATAGTCTGACTACCCCGTCCTCGATTCATTACGTGGTAAAAGGCATTTTCGTATTCAATTATTGTCGGGCGGGGCACGGGGTGAGTATAGAGAAGTAGTAATGTTATACAATAGGCTTGACCCCTATTTTTTTTTCTGTTTTTTAGCGGCATTTCGCCAGAAATGCGAGCTGCATGGCCTGAAATACCAGACCCAAATCAAACGACTGATGCAAGACTGGTTGATCGGATTCAAATAAAAGGTGTAAGCGCACTTTTTTGGAATGTCCGTCAAACTAAGGGAAGACCTGACCTACAAGCTAACAAAGATAAAAGGGAAATTTTTTCATAAAATAAGTACAGGATAGTTTGAATATCATACAAGAAACCTGACACCAATATCTGCAGGTAACATCTGATACTCATCCAGATTGTTGTTGCATAGAATCATAATTTCATAACGCCAAGCTGTTCCGCCCTCAATTGCATTGCATTCAAGATACGTGTTGATAATGGTAATTGTTTAAATAGCTGCTTGAACTTCTGCTTGCTAAATACATCGGGCGTCAGTGTTAATTCCGGTAAGCGGAGAAAACGGCGATTCTTACGTGTTGCAACATACAAGGTATCACAGAGTGCTTTCTCAGGTGTCGCTAACAAATAAGGTAACTGGGTCTCACTCCAAACCACCCCAAATTGCATTAGCTCGGGCTTAAGTTGCAGAAACTCATATTGCGCAACAGGTGAACCCAAACTACGTGCGTGGCCCGTTGTGGCAATTTGAATTGTTTTGGGAATTTGTGATAACAATCCATGAAAATGCAGCGCTGTTAAAAACGACACATAACCTTGCTCTTTATTCAACAAATAGGGCACACAAGAAAGTGGATTAAAATAGGGATGGTTCGCATTTACCCATAACCCTTTGGTTATTTTAGTAAGAAGCCTCTTCTGCACTAATCGTGACAATTGTTTAGACGCAGCCGACAAGGATAAGTTTGCGTAGATTGCAAAATCATGCGTTGTAAAAACAACGAAATCCTTGCGGTTAAAAATATCAAGCACCATAACCAAGTAATTCCAATACTGTTTCTTGTAGTTGGTTCCAGGCAGAAACGGAACCATACTGTTGTTGATATTCTGTATCTAAAAATTCAACCACCTGCCCCGCATAATCATCATACGAGAGCGATGACAAACAGTTGATCGCCTGTTGTTTTTGCTCCTTCGAAAATATTTTATTCAAACCCTCTGGTAATGCGTAACCACCTGCATGTAAAATCGCGAGATCAAACACATCGCGTGCTTGTGTGATAGTACGCCCCATTAATGCTTCAATTTTTTGTACTACGGCAATGTCGCCCGAGTAATGCGGGCAACGGTAAGCAAGCTTGCGATACTGACGGGCAATTTCGGGGTCTACCAAGTCTATGGCGCTAATATCTTTGTCTTTTGAACGCCGGGAAAATTCAACTTTGGTAGGTAAACGATGCCCGGCAGGCGTAATAAGGCTAAGCCGAAAGCGCTGCGTTGTTTGTGTGTGCTTTGCTTTATCCGGCGCATTAACTTCAATGTCGTCAATATCATAAATACGCAAGCTTCGCTTAAATGCCG
>CAZWBV010000247.1:0-1766 GCA_964632225.1 uncultured Gammaproteobacteria bacterium
TGACTATTTTTTATCTTTTCCCACCAAATGATAATAAGAATTGAGGCGGCGTTGATCAATTTTTCCTTCGTGCTTGGCGTGCAATAGTGCACAATCGGGTTCATGAATATGTGTGCAATTTTTGAATTTACATTGACCAATAAAGGGACGAAACTCAACGAAACCATTTATAATGGCATCGTCGCTCAAGCTCCCCAAACCAAAATCGCGCACGCCTGGCGAATCTATTATATTACCACCTGTTGTCAAGTGATAGAGTCGAGAGACCGTTGTGGTGTGTTTGCCTTTTTCCGTTGTGTTTGAAATTTCGCCAATCTGTATTTTTTCATCGGGCAATAGATTTTTGATAATGGTGGATTTACCCACACCGGATTGCCCCACTAATATACTCGTTTTGTTATTTAAAAAACGAAGCAGTTGGTCCAGTCCGTTGACAGATTTGGCGCAGGTTGCGATCAGCTGATAACCAATATCGGCGTAATTCGATAACTGTGTATGAAACTGCCTGGTTTCATTTTTATTATGTAAATCAGTTTTATTTAATACAATAACTGGCAAGATGTCGAGGTGTTCTATTGCAACAAGATAACGGTCAATTAACGCTTCTCGAAACATGGGTGCAGTTGCGCAAATAATAATAACTTGATCAATATTTGCCGCGATGGGTTTGAGCTTTCCGTAATTATCAGTGCGTGTCAGAAGATTGCGTCGAGGCGCGAGTGCAGTAATAACACCTGTTAGTTCTTTGCCCTTAACCCAGGACACTGTGTCGCCACAAACAAGTTGTTCTAAATTTTGTCTCTTGCTACAGAGCGTGATGTGACCCTCCGTATCTTCAACATCCAGCGTAGCGCCATAATGAGAAACGATGGTGCCGGGCAGGTGCTCGCTTTTTGAATCATTACCTGAATTGCTACCTGTCTCACTACCTGTTTCAATACGGGAGTATGCGTGCTGTTTTTCTTTTTTTGGAAGTAGGCGATTATCCTGAATTTTTTTAATTCTGAGTTGTTGTTGTTTAGTGAGTTTGCGCTTGGTCATTAACTGGATTTAAGTGTTTCGTTGTTTATTCAGATGATTTATTTTCGGGAACTTATTCAGTGATTAACGCATTTATTTTTGCCGCACAGATGAAATCATTTTCGGACAATCCACCAATGGCGTGTGTTGTGTAACGCACTAAGCAGCGATTATAGGATACATCCATATCGGGGTGATGGTCTTCCTGATTGGCTATCCATGCGACTGCGTTTACAAACGCAATCGTTTCATAATAATTTTTGAATTTAAAGAGCCGGTATATTTCCTTTGCATGGCTTATTTCTGTTTTTGGTTCTTTGTCCGTTGTAGGCTTTTTATCCGTTGTTGGCACTTTATCTGTTGTTGACACTTTATCCGTATTGGTTTCTTTATTCGGTGTGGCCAATGCCCAGTGTTCTACTTTTTCCAGCAATGTGTGTACTGTACCCATGTTTAACGGGGCTATACCCCCTTCACACGGTTTACATGTTTTGTTCTCCAATTCGCTCGTCACAATTTCGTTCATAATATAGTCTCGCCATGATAATAAGTGGGTATTCAGGACAAAAGTTTGTTACAGCGACCAATTGTAGCTAATTTTGGCCCCATCGTGCTATTTTAACGATATTAACGGCGTACTAGTGTAGTGTATTATTTGCAGATATTCTGCGGGCAAACGAGGAGTTTTGAGGAGTTTTAATGAAGAATGATAATAATTTAATCTGGATTGATCTGGAAATGACAGG
>CAZWBV010000247.1:1866-4138 GCA_964632225.1 uncultured Gammaproteobacteria bacterium
GATACGCAGAATGACTTGATAATTGAAATTGCAACAGTTATTACAGACGAGTTTTTGACAATTCTTGAAGAAGGTCCAGTTATTGCCATTCACCAAAATGATGACGTATTAAGTGCAATGGATGAATGGAATACAAAACAACACGCTAAATCCGGATTAGTACAGCGAGTAAAACAAAGCAAGATAAATGAACTGGAGGCCGAACGCCGCACCATGGATTTTCTGGAAAAGCATGTAGGGGAAGGGAAGTCACCTATGTGTGGCAATAGCATCTGCCAGGATCGGCGTTTTCTGGCGAGATGTATGCCCGCTTTGGAACGCTATTTTCATTACCGTAACCTGGATGTCAGTACGCTTAAGGAGTTGGCACGTCGATGGGCACCCGATGTTTATAAAGGTTTTTCAAAAAGCGGCGCACATCTGGCACTGGACGATATCAGGGAATCAATCAGTGAAATGAAATATTACCGCGAGTTTTTTATTAAGGTTTAGCTTTTATTAAGATTTAGCTTTTATTAAGATTTAGCGAAGGGGCCACTAATAAAAAATGATTGACTTCGGATTTTAGATTATAGAAACTGGGCGATATGAAAACTAATTGTATTGCAACGATTCATCCCATACACAAGTCAACTTTTGTTCAGATATGTGTTCAAAAGCGGATTAGTGCGCAGGTGCCGCTTTGGTGGCATCTGCTGGCATTGTATTGCGTACTGGGTGTATTGCGTGCTGAGAAGAAGAAGGGGTATTTTGAATAACGAATAACATATTTTAGTTAGCAGAATTTTCCAAAGGCCGCAAAACACTCTGTTTTACGGCCTTTTTTTTGCACAGGGATGTGCTTATGCCGTGGCACCCAAGGATGGGCGGGAACGGCGTTTTATTAACATGTTTACGGGGCGTGTTTATGTCTGTACCTGCTGCTTATGCCGGTATTATTTTAATTTGGTCTACCACGCCATTGGCGATTAAATGGAGTGGTGAAGGACCGGGGTATTTGTTTGGTGTGACCAGCAGAATGATCATTGGCGTTGTGCTGTGCATAGCATTAGTCAATTTACTGCGTGTTAAAATGCCATGGCATAAAGAGGCGGTACACACCTATATAGCAGCGGGCATCGCAGTTTATGGTGCGATGCTAAGTGTTTATTGGGGCGCGCAATATATTCCGTCGGGGCTGGTTTCAGTTTTATTTGGTCTGACACCGTTTGTGACGGGTATTTTTGCGGCGCTATTGCTTGGGGAGCGCAGTTTTACTTTTCCCAAATTACTGGGGATGTCGGTCGGTTTGTTCGGCCTGATATTGATTTTTCGTTCGAATATTACAACAGATGAAAATGCAATCGCAGGCATCTATGCCGTGCTGATCTCCGTTTGTATACACTCCGTCAGTGCTGTATGGGTAAAGCGTGTGGGTGCCCAATTACCAGCGCTGGTCGTCACCACCGGTGGGTTGTTGGTCGCAACGCCCTTATATTTACTCACATGGTGGTTTGAAGTCGGTGTTTTGCCAGACGTGTTACCGCAAAGGGCCATATTGTCTATTCTCTATCTGGGTGTGTTTGGGTCTGCTTTGGGGTTTATCCTTTTTTATTATGCACTTAAACATATGCAAGCGGGTACAATGGCAATGATAACCATGGTAACCCCGGTAACAGCGCTGATTTTAGGTCGCCAATTTAACCATGAAATAATCGATGGTTTTGTCTGGTTAGGTGCATTTTGTGTTATTAGCGCATTAGTGGTATATCAATGGGGCGAACGATTTTTTAGTACTAAAACTCAAAAAGAATTAGAAAAATAGCGGCGGTTGGTTTGATTAGAAAAATGCTTGATGACAACTTCCCCCACAACTCCCCAGAACTACCCGTTGCGTAATAACTAAAAGTGATTCTGATTGAAGGGTTTATTGCAAAATTTTATTAGGTTAAGCGTGTTATTGTTGACAAATTCATGAGAATTCTAGACCCTATCAAGAGGGGGATCTTTTTAAATGGGCAGCTAGGTTTCAATGGACTAACGGGGATACCTATGATTAGAGCGAAAAATTTTTTATTGGAAATTCTTGGATTGTTGTGGTATCCAAATGTTTCAAAAAATTCAGATAAAGTAGAAGAGTCAACTTAAAACTTAAGGAACCTGTGATTTATCCATTCGTCTTAGAATTAATCAAAGGTTAATCAGAGGTTCCTTAATAACTAATTTAATCACTAATACAAAAAACACACCGACTACGAGGACTGCCTACAAGGATTGCTTAAAGGAGGTTCGC
>CAZWBV010000248.1:0-4107 GCA_964632225.1 uncultured Gammaproteobacteria bacterium
ACGTTGGTTCGAACGTCAAATTGATACTTTTCACCACGGCGCAGTGCAATTGTTTTTCCCTGCACATCATCCAATGAAAAACCCATTGCATGCCCTTTGCCAAATGAGGGATGTGACTCATTTTTTTCTGATACGGTGACTATGTAATAATTTTCATCCAATTTTTTGGATGTCACATCCGGCGCTTTTGGTTCCGCTGGCTTCTCTTTAGTAGTCGCTTTTTCTATTTCAGGACTGGCAGCAGGCATTTCTGTTACTTTAGGAACGGCAGTGATCGGCAGCGGCTGCACTATTACAATGGGTTCATCTGTGGATATATCGTTTTCCTTTACTTGTTGCTCTTCTTTATCTTTAGCTGATGGCTCTTTACCAGCTGATGGCTCTACAGACGCTTCTATGATAGGTATGGGCGGTTCAGACGTTTGCTCGCTTTTATCCAGCATGCCGCAAGCGCTTACAAAAAGAAATATTATTATAGAAATGGTAAATTTAATGTGCAAGTTCATCACTAATCACCTGAGAAAATTGATCTAACACGAATTCATCACTGGCCTAGGCACGGAAGGAACCATTCAGGACCTGACGGCCTTTCCAAGTCATATAAATTTATAGTCGGTGTACTCACTATCCAGTTCGCACGGCCGACCTAATGTTATCGGCCTAATGTTATCGGCAAAAAATCGAATTGATTGACCTTAAACCCAATAAAAAGTCCCAATAAAGCCTCTATAAAAGCATTAAAAATGCAAACGGTGCAGGTTATTAACCTGCACCGCTGATTTTTCTGTGTTTAACGCCTTATCAAAGGTGCCTATTACCTCCAGGGGTTTTTTACACTCGCCTGGCTCAAAGGTGGCTTCCAATCTTTTGGTTTAGGCTTGGAATGGCACTTTTTGCACGACTTAGTGGTAATCGGAAATGACACTTTACCGTGACACACCCCGCATTTTTCGCCCAAAAGTATTGCAGACATATTAATCTGGTTTGCATTTCTTTGTGGAATAAAGATCTTTGGGTGGCAATTGGAACAATGTAGCCATTGTGTATGTGGCTTATGCGGGAACACCACATCCGGCATGGATGCTTTAACTTCACGGACAATGTCCAAATCCATCACAAGTGGTTCAACAGTAGGATCTTTAAGATCATAGCGGGGTTTTAAATAACCCTTATCAAGAGATTGCACCCAATCGACGTAATTACCAAATGGCGTTACTGGCAAACCTTTGTAAGATATTTTCGGTGGTTGCAGTACATGTGTACCCTCATTAGCCGGATCATGAATACCATCTTCGGCTGGGGGTGCATTTTTATTCTTATCCTTTTTAAGCAAGCGATTAAACACGTTCGCCTGACTGACTTTGCCACTTTGACCTTGAACAGGTTTTAATTTCATCGTTTTTTTAGTTGCACCGACTTCAGCCGCATAAACACTCACCATGGAAACCGCTAAACCTAACACGCAAATAGCTGCGGCGACTACTGATAATTTATTGATTTTAATCATTTTTTATCCCATCTCCCTATTGCGCACGCTTTGCATCTGGCAGCGCTTTATACTGTGGCGCGACTAAACGTTGAATCGTACTCCCGTGTATCTGCGTCGGTGTTCCAGGAATACCAGAATGACACATACCGCAGTTTTCCACAGACCAGGAAATTTCACCGTTATGGCAGGCACCACAAAACTGGCCGTCAATAATTTTAGCCATGGTAATCTTGTTACCGCCAGCTTTAAATTTAAACCCAAGATCGG
Organism: uncultured Gammaproteobacteria bacterium; assembly: GCA_964632225.1. Taxonomy (GTDB): domain Bacteria; phylum Pseudomonadota; class Gammaproteobacteria; order SG8-11; family SG8-11; genus JAADIM01. The sequence continues at coordinate 1,757 of CAZWBV010000248.1, forward strand.
CATGACAGACCTTACAACGAAATCGAATGCGGTGATACCAATGAGGAAAAACCGCTGGCCGCATACCGGCTGCATCAGCGTAGTTATTGATAACCACATCCGCGTACTCTGCGGGTGCAGATTGCGGAATCATAATAACGGCTACACTGCCAATTAAAGCAAATAAAATTGCCTTCCATTTCACGAGATATTCCAAAAGTGACCTCATATCCTAACTCCCCTATCATTTGTTTATTAGAATTTAACCAAATACTATTCAACCCAATATTATTTATTTACGAAAAATTAATTACTCTAATTACTAAAAGTTAATTGCAAAAAGTTAATTACAAAAATCTTCTATGTTTTCTTTTTGTACAATAATTTTCCAAATATATTGTTGTATATATGCAACATTCAGCTTATTCCCTGCTATACATTCCCTGCCATACATACTATTTCTTTACTATTTTACAAGGTTAAGACACGTTCTCCACTAGCCGTGTCATCTTACACCACTCTAGAAGCTTCGTGTAGCCGAAAAGCTACCACTAAGCGTTCTCGCGCCATCAGGTGTTTCAGATAATCGGATATTAAGATGGGCTGAAATCAAACCAATCGAGTAGGAAAATGCATTTGTCCAGGTTATATTTCCTCTTCCTGAACTTTCGTTTTCTAACAAGCTATTCTGCCTTAATGTTGACGCATAAGTTAGCGCATAGACGCCTAAAAACCGACTGTGGTTATACGCAAACCTTAATGACGCGGTCTCTTTTGTTTTTGATAACTCATCATCAATTGTCAACGGGTCATCTGTTTTTGAAGCTTGATAGCTAAAATTCCCGGATGCGGAACTAAGCCGACTTATCGTCTGATTTCGAGCTAATGAGACCGTGACTAATTGAAACACGACTCCGTCGTCATCAAGTACCCGTGAGTCAGACGCACCAACGTTAAAAGCCGTGTAGCCACCCCAACCCCGCTGATTCACACCGGTATTAAAGCTTACAGAATGTGACTTAGTCAGCTCGTCTGTTTCTACACTCTCCTCCTCAGGTAAAAGAGGATCATCTTCATTTACAAAGCTTTTTGAAACAGATAAATTTTGTGAGAAACTTAAACTTAAACTCCCTCCGGAAAACCCCCAGCTTCGCGACAAACCATGGCTAGCAGCCGTGCTGACACTTTGACTATCTGTCTTCTTCTCTTCAACAGGAGGGGTTGCCGTAGCATTGCCATCAATTTTATTATTAGCATTCGTCATACTGCCGCTCACGCTCCAGTTATAAGAGAAATCGTAGAAAGTAGCAGGCTCGGCAAAAAACCCGATTGTGGCGAGTTCAGATGAATTGAGTGCCTGCCGACCTTCTGATTCACTTGAACTCGCATTAATCGTTAAGTTTCCACGAACTTGCCGTGAAAATCGATAAGACGCCGTTAAGCCGAGACCCACTGCACTACTGTCGGTGTTACCCAGCACATTGTCGGTCGTCGATTTAGAAAAACGGGCACCACCTGATACGGAATAGGGTTTATGGGCAGGCGACCATGACGCGCTGGTAGACACCTGGTTAGTCGACGACGTGCTTCCAACACTGCCCGGCGATTTCGATTTAGCCGTGGAATGAGCCAACAATGACGTAATACCCATTTCCGCACTTGGCAAAAACCCATGCGTTGCAGTTAGCGAAAAGCTTGTGGAACTAGTACCAAAATCCTTTTGTTTTGACTCTATAAAATTACTGTCAATACTGTAACGCTGTTTAGCCCAGGATCGATTAACCCGTAACCCGGCAATGCTGGACTGAAAATTACTGAATATTGATTCGAAATCAGATTGATTATAGAAAAAATTAATATGCGTACGATCCGACGCGGTATACGACTGTGATACTCCAACGCGCGTTCTTGTTGTTACCAACGTTGCGGTCGCTAAACCATCCAATGAATTTGCAACACTGTCTGTCTCATTTCGGCTGGCCGAATACGACAATTGAAAAGGAAAGCGACTCAGTGGAAAAACCGCAAACGACAAATTAAGACTATTGGATGTAAAACTATTCTCAGGCGCGTTACTACTGGTATCTTCACTTGTCGCTAGCCCAAGTGTCAACCCAGCTGCCACAGTGGCAAACCACGGCTGCCAAATAGCACTGCCACCACTCACCGCCACCCTGACCGAATTAAATTCTGATTCCCGGTTATCGGATTTATTAAAACCGTATGTATACGCTATATTGCCCCTTAAGTTTAAACTATACGGGTCATAAAATTCAGCACGTGCAGACATTTGCCCAATCGAGAGCAAAAACAGCCCTAAAAAGCACAATTGAAAACATTTAGAACTATGTTTAGAGCTCTGTTTAGAACTC
>CAZWBV010000249.1:0-4081 GCA_964632225.1 uncultured Gammaproteobacteria bacterium
CCGTATTGAGGGTCCAGGTGCCGCTACCGCTTTGTGTATCCAGTATGATCGTGCCAGTATAAGACGTGTCCGTACTGTTATCGGCCAATTCGGCAGTGACACTGACGGCTTCCGCCAGGCAATTGATGCCTAAGCCATCGTGATCAATATCGAAGTGGTCCGCGCCAACGCACACCGTGGTCGTGTTAACGGCAATCTGTACATTGTCGAAGTAAACCTGGTCACCACCGCCATTACTGGGCGAAGTAATAAATCGAATGCGCGTATTAGACGCGATGTAGGCAGTGATATCGTACGTTGTGGCAACATAACCCCCATCATTACCGGGACCGGCGAAACGATCCAGTTCGGTCCACGATCCACCGCCATTAGACGACACCTGGATCATCACATAATCATTGGCGTTATCCAGGCCATTGCGCCGGTAGTCAAAACGCAGTATGGCCGTGGCGCCAACAGGGTAAGCTGACAAATCCACTTCGCGCCAGACACCCTCACCACCACCGTCGTTATCGCGCACGCGCAACCGGTTATTACTCAGATTCGACAGTATCCTTTCATCACTGCCATTGGGGTTACCATCATCATTAAATTCTACCCAGTTGCCGCTCCAATTTTGCGTGCCATTATTGTTGGCATAAGAAACAGTATTAAATTCATCCCGGTAAGTTTCTGAAACAATATTGGAGAAACTGAGATCGGCATCCTCGGTGGAATCCTCACTATTGGTGCCGTCCGTTATATTGATATTCAACGTCTCGGTAGCACTGTTAGCCAATCCGAGTTCTACCTGGCCATTGTCTGCCCCCACATACGTGTATGTCGCGTTACCACCGCCGAGATCATTTAAAGTGCCGCTGCCGGTCATTAGCGACCAACTCCCATTGCCGGTAGACGTTGAAAGCGTTATCGTGCCAATGTAGCTTACATCCAGCACATGAGTGGCATTATGACTGGCAATGGTGACACTCTCTGCATTGCAATTATCACCTGAGCCATCATGCGTAATTGCAAAGTGGGGTGGCGACAGTGAAAACAGAATTGCGCTGCCGTTGCTCACTGAATTGCTGTTAACTGAATACTGTGTAAAATCAGTGTCGTTCTCTTCCACACCGATGGTCGCGCTAGCCCCGTTGGTATTACCCCCACCATATTGAAACTTAAATTCACCATTCTCAAATAGAATAACCTGAAACGTATAACTGCCGCTATTCAGGTAACGTGGCACACCTTCCCAGCTCACCACAAAGCGCCGATTGGGTACTGAACCCAAGGTGCTGTAACGCACACTACCACCGGTATTGGGATTCAAGTCATCCCAGTAGGGAATGATCACCCGATCAGCGGGCGATTCCGCTCCCGGCCCGTTAACCACGCTGGTAATCGGTAAGGCCTCACTGGTATAATCTTTATGAAAACCCTGGTCAGCACCAAAGTGCAAAGCACCGTTGGAGATAATACGTACCTGGGTATAATCGATGCCGCCGAAATTAAAGGTAAAACCAAGCGCCACCACTTGCTTATCGTCATCGTTAGGAAAGCCCGTATTGGTGTTATCCCATACGACGTTGGTACTGGCCGTTTCCCAGACGAAAGGCACTGTATCGTCGAAGATATAAGTGGCCGCCTGCGCTATATGCAAAGTAGAATGCGAGACAAGAAGAAACAGGCAGATTATACACGCCGGTTTCCAATACCTGCTTTTATGATCCAAGGTTGCCAACGAGTTATGGCATGTATTTAAGCAATAGTTGACGCTGTGTCCGTAAGTTTGTCGATGCCTCACCTGCCATACCTGTACTGGTGATGGTGTACAACACACTGCCACCCGCAAAATTTGTTATCATTGTCGTCACATCAAACCAGGCTCGCCCAACAACAACGGCCTGACCGGTCACATCCGTCGCGCCGCCGTTGTATATACTCCACTCTGCACCACTTTCAGCGGCATAAAATGCCTGGGCAGAATACCATTCATTAATTGTTTCTTCTGATCCCAACACCATAAGTTGAGTCATCAATCCACCAATAATCAGCAACGCCGTCATTAGAAAAATAGCCGCGATAAGTGAAGCACCCTTTTGCTGGCAAAAATCCATATTGTTTAATATCGGCATTTGACTATGTTGCTTGAGACGTTGCTTGAGACGTTGCTTGAGACGTTCTTTGAGATGTTGTTTGAGACGTTGTTTGAGAAATTGCTTGAACCATTTCATGGGGTATTCCTCACATGAATTTCTTGATAAAGGCGAATGCTCTCTGAGCCAGTGTTGTCCGACAACTGCAGGTCTACGCGCAACACAGCGGTTGATTGAGGCGTGCCTGCTGAATAAGTGAATGTTACCCCGTCCACGCCATCCACTAGAACGGGATCACCCGCATCAAAATCCACACCACCGTCATAATCTGTTAGACCATTGGCGGTGTACCAGCGTAAATTGCCGCCATTCAAACCCACCTCAATGGTTTGATCCACAATACTGAAATGCTTACCCGGTGATTCCACCAGAAATTGAGCCCCGATAATGGGTAGATTAAGTATCTGGCCATTAGTCGTACCATCTGTAACCACAGTGGTATTGGTGATACCTAGCAATCCGACAGCGGATGTACCCGCCTGTAAAATAGCTGGCGAGGTATTGCCAATCACCAGCGTATCGCCTGCAATAAAATTTATCGGATTAGTAACATCATTGATGGTATATAAATTAAATAGATTGACATTTTTCTGGAAGCGGAAGTTTACTCGCGAAAATTCAGCACCATAATTATCGAAGCGTTCCACATAACGCCCGCCCGCCCTTACCCGGGCAAATTCAATACCAGTGCCACCGCCTAATACTGAAAGGCTATTCGGGACTGCCTGGCGAACTTCCCGTGACAGGCGTTCAATCGCCAAACGCCCCTTGCCCACCAGTTGCGCGCGTGCCTTACTTGCCATGTAAGATTGCATCGCTTTGAGAATAAACGGCGTGAGAATCCCGGCAATAATACCCAGCAATACAATCACCGTTACCATTTCGACAAGGGTAAAGCCACGCGTTTTTTTACGCTCTTTTTTGCACTGGAAAAACATCATATATTCAACCGATACGACTGTAGAGTAATAGTTTCATTGGAATTTGAAGTGACACTGACGGTAATTAACTTCACATCCGCTGCAGGCACCCCATTCCAACCAGGTTGAGTCACTGTGACTGTTACCGAAAAACCAGTGTAACCTGGCATCGCAGCACCGGTAGAATCCTGCGGAGGCATTTGATTAACAATCGCATTGTAATCGTCAACATCATCATAATCTGCGCGTGCAACTTCTTCGGTATTCATTCCAGGTGCAAGCGTACCTGCTCCACAACTCGCACCCGTATTCACACAACCACCGCCTATCGGCGTAACCTCATCCCAACGTTTACGGGAAATTTCCTCCATAAACGCATTGGCCACGGCAAGCGCACGTTGTCGCAGATAGGGCCGGTAACTGCTTTCCACATTTTTGGCAAATATGGCGGATAATCCCCCCATCATGGTGCCTACTAACACAATGGTGATGACGATCTCTATCAGGGAAAACCCTTTAGCCTTTTTAAATGTTGGCATCATCGTGTGAATCCTGTCACTTGTTCAATGGCGACATTATCTGAATCCGCGCCCACAGTAACTGAAATAATTTCCTGATTAGCTGCCCAAACCAATGCACCGCTTAACGTGGGGACACCATAACCATCAAAACTGATCACACCGGTTGGTGCTAGGGCAACATTTGTCCAATTAGATAGATAAGGTGACACACCGCTGACCGGGTGGTTAATATCAACACCGGCTTGGGTGACCCGATAATTACCACCATTAATCGCAATTTGATAATTTGCCGCACCACTATTACTCATCGATTTTTCCTGCGCGTAACGAATCGCGGCAATCAATTCAACTGATGCCGCCTTGGTTTCGTAAGTACCAAGGTCAAACTTTGATACGGCAACAGCAGAAAGTGTACCGATGATGACAATCACCATGACTATTTCGACTAACGTAAATCCTCTGTGCTTGTTCATATTCAGTTATCGCTTATTTTAAGGCACTT
>CAZWBV010000250.1:0-4054 GCA_964632225.1 uncultured Gammaproteobacteria bacterium
TAAAATCAAAGTCGTTTTCGTTTGGTAGTTTTTGAATAAGTAACCCTGCTGCTGCTGAATCATTTTTCGCAATCCACAATCGCGTTTCTAATTGTTCAGAACGCGCCAGGTAGTTTTCGATGACGCTGGCAACATCACCCCCTTCTAACGGCGCTACGCCCTGGTAACGATTTGTTTTGCTGCTTGGGTCAACGGTGATAACCAAGCGTCCGTTGCCCATTAAGTCAGGCAGGCTTTGTTGTGTGATGTCGCCAGTCCAATGTGCCAGGCCCCGCAAAGTGCGTTGATTTGAGCATTCAACCACGACCATGCTGATTGGGCCTTCTCCCTGAAGTTGTATAATAAGCGATTCTTCAAATTTAATTGTGGCAGATAACAGTGAAGCGGCGACTAACAGCTCGCAGAGTAGGTCTTGTACTACAGGTGGGTAGTCATGGCGCGACAAAACTTCACGCAGTGAGGCGTCGAGCTTAACAATTTCGCCTCTAATAGGAATGTCTTCAAATTCGAAGCGGTGTACTGTGTCATGATCATCCATGTAGGTACTATCGGTTTGTTTTACCGGGGATTTAGCTTTTTCTTTAAAATGTCATTAACTTGTTTGGGGTTGGCTTTTCCCTGTGTTTGTCTCATTGTTTGGCCGACAAAGAATCCAAATAATTTTTCTTTTCCTGCCCGGTATTGTTCCGCTTGTTGTGGGTTGGCCGCGATGATGTCATCTATGATTTTTTCGATGGCACCGCTGTCGGTAACTTGTTTTAGGCCTTTGTTCTCGATAATGGCGTCTGCGGAGCCATCACCATTCCACATGGCTTCAAACACCTGTTTGGCAATTTTGCCGGAAATGGTGTCGTCGGCGATGCGTTTTATCATTTCACCCAGCATTGTTGCGTTTACCGGTGTATTGTTGATACTCAGGTTGGCCTTGTTTAATGCAGCAGAAAGTTCGCCGATTACCCAGTTCGCGGAAAGTTTGGCTTCGCTACCTGAAGCTTCCACAACCGCTTCGTAATAATCTGCTAATGGTTTGCTGGAAGTAACAACATCTGCGTCATAGGTGCTTAAACTGAAGTCAGACATAAAGCGTTTTTTCTTTTCATCCGGTAATTCCGGTAACGTTTGCCTTATCTGCTCAATAAATGAATCGTCCAATTCAACGTGGAGTAAGTCCGGGTCTGGAAAATAACGATAATCATTCGCTTCTTCTTTGCTGCGCATAGGTCGGGTTGTATTGTTATCCGCATCATAGAGACGGGTTTCCTGTATAACCCTGCCGCCGCCTTCCAGTAGGTCGATCTGGCGTTCGATTTCGTAATTGATAGCGCGTTCGACAAATCGAAACGAATTTATATTTTTTAGCTCTGCGCGTGTGCCAAATTCTTTTTGGCCTTTAGGTCGCACCGACACATTCGCATCGCAGCGGAATGAGCCTTCTTGCATATTGCCATCGCATATTTCCAGATATTGGACTAATGAATGTATTTTTTTCATAAAGGCGACGGCTTCCATCGCAGATCGCATGTCGGGCTCAGAAACGATTTCCAATAAGGGGGTGCCGGCCCGGTTCAGGTCTATACCGCTCATGCCGCGAAAATCTTCGTGCAGTGATTTTCCAGCGTCTTCTTCCAGGTGTGCACGCGTAATGCCAATGGTTTTAACGTGTTTTTCGTTCAGTACGATGTCGAGTTTTCCTTTGCCCACAATGGGCAGCTCCATTTGGCTTATTTGGTACCCTTTGGGTAAATCGGGGTAGAAATAATTTTTCCTTGCAAAGACAGAGCGTGGCGCAATATGGGCGCCTATCGCTAATCCAAATTTAACCGCCATACGCACCGCTTCGCCATTTAATACCGGTAGTGTGCCGGGCATGCCTAAATCAACCGCGCATGCCTGGGTATTTGCCTCTGCCCCGTAGGCGGTAGAGGCTGCGGAAAAAATTTTGCTGCGGGTGGCGAGTTGTGTGTGTATTTCCAATCCGATAACGGATTCCCATTCCATTGCCATTCTCCCCTTTACGGGTTTAACTTGTTTTATATTAGTTAGATTAATTTAGGGTTATTTAAATTCTGCCGGTATCTGGCGATGCCAGTTTGTGGCTAACTGGTATTGATGGGCGACATTGAGTAGTTTCGCTTCTTCAAAATAGTTGCCAATTAATTGCAATCCTACCGGTTTGTTTTCAGAAAAACCGGCGGGTATGGATATGCCCGGCAAGCCCGCCAGGTTTACTGCAATAGTGTAAACATCCGATAAATACATGGTGATCGGATCATTGGTTTTTTCACCAATGTTAAATGCAGTTGTTGGTGTTGTGGGCCCCATGATGATGTCTACTTTTTTAAAAGCCTCGCTGAAATCATGACTGATTAGCTGGCGTAGTCGCTGTGCTTTAAGGTAGTAGGCGTCATAATAGCCAGCAGATAACACATAGGTGCCTATCATTATCCTGCGCTTTACTTCCGGGCCAAAACCTTCGCCGCGAGACCGTTTATACAGGTCTTCTAGGTCGACAGGATTGTCGCAGCGATAGCCGTAACGTACACCGTCAAAACGGGATAAATTTGATGAACATTCTGCGGGTGCGACAACATAGTAAGTCGGCACTGAAAGCCCGCTATTGGGTAGCTCAATATCAATTAATTTTGCGCCGAGTTTTTGATATTCCCTGAGCGCATCCTGGACAGCGCGTTGAACGCCACTTTCCTGTCCGTCAGCAAAAAATTCCTTAGGGAGGCCAATAGTCAAGCCGTTGATTTTATTGGTCAATGTGTTTGTGTAATCCGGCACGGCGATATCGGTACTGGTTGAATCACGCGGATCAAATCCGGCCATGCTGTTAAGGATCAGGGCTGCATCTTCTGCGCTCTGGGTTAATGGTCCGCCCTGGTCGAGGCTGGACGCGAATGCGACCATGCCATAACGCGATACACGTCCATAAGTGGGTTTTAGCCCAGTCACACCACATAGTGCGGCTGGCTGGCGTATCGAGCCACCAGTGTCTGTCCCTGTCGCGCCTGGGGCAATTCTGGCCGCAACAGCCGCCGCAGAGCCGCCTGAAGAACCACCCGGTACCGAGTCAAGATTCCATGGATTCTTAACAGGTCCGTAAAAGGAGGTTTCATTGGATGAGCCCATGGCGAATTCATCCATATTGGTTTTACCCAAGATAATGGCGCCGGCATGGTTCATTTTTTCAATGATTGTCGCATCATAAGGTGAGTAAAAATTGTCCAGCATTTTTGAACCACAGCTTGTTTTAATATTTTTTGTGCAAAAAATATCTTTTTGGGCGATAGGAATGCCCGTGAGTGGCGTTGTGTCGCCGCATTGAATTTTTTTGTCTGCGTCTTTTGCCTGCGCCAGCGCGACATCTTCAGTTAATGTGATAAAGCTGTTTAGCTTCGGATCGAACTTTTTAACCCGGTCAAGAAAGGAGCGTGTTATTTCTTCACTGCTAAACTGCTTGTCTTTTAAGCCAATTGACAATTCTGCAATGGTTTTGTTGTGCATCAGATTAGATCCGTTAAATGGTTGTTTGTTGGTGAAAGGAGCATTGGTTTCTACAGATTTGGGCGCCTATTATTTAACATAACTAGTCGATAACTTTGGGGACCAAGTAGAGCCCCCGTTCCACTTGAGGGGCGACAGCCTGAAATATATCACGTTGATTTAATTCAGTACTTTTGTCTTCTCTGAGGCGCTGCTTATTGTCTTGTGGGTGCGCCATAGGTTCGACGTTTTGGGTGTCCACGGCATTCATTTGTTCGACTAAATCGAGAATTTTAGATAGCTCACGCGAATACCCGGGGATCTCTTCTTGCTTAATTGACAAGCGTGCTAAATGCGCAATTTTTTTTACATCTTCTTTATCTAGCGACACGCGCCTGCTCCCGTGTTTGTTGTGGGGTTAAAAGAGCGTCAAATTTATCATAGTTAACGGTATGATGGGAAATGACGATGGGCAATTGTTTTAAACATGGGCGTTGAACCTATCAATACCCTAACCAACGGGTTACCCGGATTTACGCAGCACTCGGACTTAAAACAGGGTTGG
>CAZWBV010000251.1:0-4042 GCA_964632225.1 uncultured Gammaproteobacteria bacterium
GTACGTTCCAGAATATGACAAGTCTTTCCCCCAGGTGCTGCACATGCATCTAATACCCGATGCCCTGCTTCAACTTGCAATAATACTGCGGCAAGCTGCGCTGCTTCATCTTGCACTGATATTGCACCCTTCGCGAATTCAGGAAGACTATCGACAGACAGTGGCTCTTTTAATTTAATACCCGACTGCGAATGACGCAACGCAGTCGCCACGATATTACATACCGACAACTTGTTAAAATAGGCCTTTCTGTCATCCTGCAATGTGTTCACTCTCAAACTCATTGGCGGACGACAATTGTTTGCTTGCAACACAGTTCGCCAGGACTGCGGCCATGCCGATTTAATTTCACCAAGCAACCAACGTGGATGGGCATAATACGCCACCTCGTCTGCGCGCAAACGCGCCATTAGTGATGTTTTTTTTCTCTGGAAATTCCTCAAGACAGCGTTAACCAGCCCTTTCGCCCAATCTTTTTTAAAATCCTTGGTCGCTTCTACCGTCTCTGAAAGTACCGCATGAACAGGTATCGACAAATGCACCATCTGATAGAGCCCGACAAGAATCAAAAGCCTGATGTCCTGATCCTTATTTTTTAACGGCTTACTGATTAAACTGGCAGCAAGCGCATCTAATTGAAAGTACCATCGCAATGTACCGTAGCATAGCTCTTTCAATAAACCATTGTCTTTTTCATTTTTAACCTTACTGGTCGCCGTTAATAAAACGCGTGTAAGAGACTGTCCATTAATAACCACATCAAGTAAAACAGACGTCGCTATTGCTCTAACATTTGCGCTGACATTTGTCCTGACTTGCATCATTGAGAAAGAAATAAATTATTGTATTTATTCAACATCATTCTCTAACAACCTTGTCTCAAACATAAATTCATTTTTAACATAACCATGAGCATTGATAAAATCTGCAACACAAATAGCCCGCGCACCTGGCAGTTGCAGCGTTTGTAATCGCAAAACCCCCTCACCTGTTGCAACATCTAACCCCTCTTTGCAACTGTTTATCACGCTCCCTGGCTGCTGATTTATAGACGTCGCAAGCACCGATGCCTCGTGGATCTTCATGTTTTGTATAGCGGAATTCTTTAACTTGATCCTGGCAAATGCCACTGGCCATGGGTTAAATGCACGCACTTTGTTACATAACCGCTGCGCGGGTTGAGACCAGTCGATTAACGCCTCTGACTTTTCAATTTTTGCAGCGTAGCTAGACTGACTGTTATCTTGTTTGGTTGCATTTGCATTACCAGAAAGTAACTGATCTATTGTGGATAACAGCAACTCACCCCCCAGCGTCGCCAAACGATCATGCAAGGAGGAGGAGGTATCGGTCGACTCGATTATACAGCGTACTTCTGCCAACACATCACCCGTATCCAAGCCCTGGTCCATTTGCATAATAGAAACACCCGTTTCACTGTCACCCGCAAGTATCGCCCGCTGGATAGGCGCAGCACCACGCCAACGCGGTAACAACGACGCATGAATATTTAGACAACCCAGACGTGGAATCTCAAGTATTTGCGGCGGAAGAATCAATCCATAAGCAACGACAACCATCAAGTCTGGCTTAAGCAAACACAAGGCTGCCTGCGCTTCGGCACTTTTTAAACTGGCAGGTTGCAGTAAATTGAGCTGTTGTGATTGCGCAATCATTTTTACCGGGCTAGGTGTTAATTTACGCCCTCGTCCAGCCGGTTTGTCAGGCTGCGTATAGACAGCACAGATTTCATGATCCGATTCCAGTAGCAAATTAAGTGCAACAGTTGCAAATTCCGGTGTGCCGGCAAATATAATCCGCAACGGTGGTTTAGTCTGGGTATTCATGTTTTATGGTTGCCAATTCGATTTTGGTTCCTAAACTTAGCGCTTTGCACTGCATTCACACATTTTCTCACCACATAGTCTCACATAGTCTCACGGCGTAATTTTTCCATTTTTTTACGTATTCGGCTGCGCTTCATTTCCGACAAATAATCAACGAATAGCTTTCCATCCAAATGGTCTATCTCGTGTTGCACACAAATCGCCATTAGACCCTCAAACGCCTGTTCAAACGGCTCACCATTACGATCAAGCGCTTCAACATTAATCCATTTTGATCTAACGACATCCGCATAGATACCGGGCACCGATAAACACCCCTCTTCTACCTTTTCCGACCCTTCCCGACTCAGTATTTTGGGATTAATAAAACAAAAGGGCTGGTCTTTATTTTCTGATATATCTATAACTATCAATTGCTTAAGCACATCCACCTGCACGGCTGCCAAGCCAATTCCGGGCGCCGAGTACATGGTTTCAAACATATCATCCACCAACGTTCGAGTTTTATCGTCCACCGTGTCCAACGGTGACGCGATACGACGCAAGCGCTCGTCCGGATAATGTAATACATTCAAAATGGTCATAATTTAATTTAATATCTGAGCAATAATCTAGGAGCCTGCCTAATTGACACCCCTATTTGGTATCGGCGTTAGTAACATGATGATTATAATAAACATTTAACGTAATAGGCCAGCTTTTCATCACTAGTTTTCACTTTTTTACTGCAAAAAACTCAAATGTTGCCCTTGACTGTCGATACAGGTGCAGGATAACGAAAAACAAGCACGGGCGATCTACCATCATTATGTAAGATTATTAGCTGTATCTGCCAGGCAATCTATACAGCGGCTCCTTTTCCTTTGGTTAAGTGATTCAATTTTAGATAGATTGACTAGAGCGATCGGTTTGTTTGAACTAAACTCGATTAAACGGGTTATTGTCTATGAGGCTATTAATGTCAAAGCGCGCGATAAAAAACACTTTTTTAGGGAAATATTTACGGCAATCTGTCCAGCTCTCCCTGGGGCTGTGCCTTTTAATTTCACTCACTACGTCGATAGTATTTCCTGCATTTGCGGATACGATTGATTTAGCACCCAACCACCCGGAACGTTACGTCGTGGTCAGGGGTGATACCCTTTGGGACATATCTGCTAAATTTTTAACCGACCCATGGCGCTGGCCCGACGTTTGGGAATTTAATCCACAAATAGAAAACCCCCACCTCATTTACCCAGGTGACGTTATCGTCCTCACCTATGAAGATGGCAAACCTGTACTTAAAGTACTCAAGGGTGGTGAGACAGGGGAAACCAAAACAACACGATTGTCACCAAAAGTACGCACTAAAAATGTCGGCAAAGCCATTCCCACTATACCAATAAGTGCTATAAAATCATTCTTATCAAGACCACGCATTATTAGCGAACGAGAAGTTGAAAACTCGCCCTACATTGTGTCAACTCAAGGCAATCACCTGGTCGCAGGGGCTGGCGACCAAATTTACGCCCGCGGTATTCCGCGGGGCAAAAACATTCGTTATTCAATTTACAGAACAGGTCGAGTCTATCGCAATCCAAACGCAAGACAAGACGATATCCTCGGACATGAGGCGCTATACGTCGGCTCTGCACAAGTGAGACAATTCGGTGATCCGGCAACATTGACTATTATTAGTTCAGTCAGGGAAGGATTAATTGGCGACAAACTGTTTCCCGAACAACGCTCAGATCTAAACCAGTCTTTCATACCGCACTCACCTAATACGCCCGTCTCTGGAAATATTATCGAAGTGATCGACGGTCTGGCCCGGGCGGGCCAATACCAAACCGTTGTCATTAATCTGGGTGAGTTTGATGGAATGGAACGCGGACATGTGTTGAAAGTCGAGCACGCGGGTAAAATGGTGCGCGATACTGTTTCGCCAGACCCAAGGGACAAGATTCAACTGCCGGCATCCAAGTCAGGCACCATAATGGTTTTTCGAACCTTTGACCGCGTTAGTTATGCACTGGTGATGACAGCAACACGTGACCTGAGCATTAATGATATGGTTAAAAATCCTTAACCCCATTCTAATGACTGGATCCTAAACTATCGACTTGACAGAGTATTAGAGTACTAACGTATACATACCCTAAGGGTCTGTAAATGAATAACTTCACATTCTTGGGTGTTGAGGCGTCCGTCTG
>CAZWBV010000252.1:0-4039 GCA_964632225.1 uncultured Gammaproteobacteria bacterium
TAGAGGTAAAACAACCCGAAGCCGGCTTCTATCTTTGGCTAAAAACACCAATAAATGATACTGTGTTCGCGCGTGATCTTTTTGCTCAGCAAAATGTCACCGTGCTACCCGGAAGCTATCTTTCACGGGAAGCACATGGTTTTAATCCGGGAAAAGGATACGTACGCATTGCCCTGGTTGCCTCATTGGAAGAATGTATTGACGCCGCAGAGCGTATTCACTCATTTATAAGCAAACTGAACGATTGAGAAAGCGATCCGCGTGAGAAAGCTATCCGCGCAAAAAGCTATAAAAGCGGCAACACAATAAAGTTTTATTTACAACGCTTTGGAGAATAAAGCATGTCAGAGTTACAGACTGTTATAGAAAACGCATTTGAACAACGCGCAGATATCACGCCACGCAGCGTCGAAACACGCGTTAAAGAAGCTGTCGTCGAGGCAATCGAGTTACTCGATTGCGGAAAAATGCGCGTTGCGGAGAAAAGAGATGGCAAATGGGAAGTCAATCAGTGGTTAAAAAAAGCCGTGTTGCTGTCATTTCGTATCGAAGATAATAATTTTATGAAAGGTGGCTTTACAAACTACTTTGATAAAGTACAACCTAAATACGCGGACTATAACTACCGCGAATTTAAAAAAGAAGGTGTTCGAGTCGTGCCACCTGCTACGGTACGCAAGGGTGTCTATCTTGCATCGGGTGTTGTACTAATGCCTTCTTATGTTAATATTGGCGCTTATGTTGATAGCGGCACCATGGTCGATACCTGGGCGACCGTGGGTTCATGTGCACAAATCGGTAAAAATGTGCATCTCTCCGGCGGAGTCGGTATTGGTGGGGTGCTGGAACCTGTGCAAGCTAACCCAACGATCATTGAAGATAACTGTTTTATTGGTGCGCGTTCCGAAGTGGTTGAAGGTGTTATCGTTGAACAAGGCTCTGTTATCTCTATGGGTGTTTACATCGGGCAAAGCACACGCATATACCATCGTGAAAAAGACGAAGTGACCTATGGCCGCATTCCCGCCGGGTCAGTTGTCGTTTCCGGTAACTTGCCCGCCAAAAACGGCAAATACAGTCTTTATTGTGCCGTCATTGTAAAACAAGTGGATGAAAAGACGCGTAGCAAAGTCGGTATCAATGAATTACTCAGAAACATTGATTAAGCATACCTGCGTTTTTTAGCAAATGACACCAACCGTTAAACTTGCAATTGATTTAATAAACCGCCCTTCTGTTACGCCGGAAGATGCAGGTTGCCAGGCATTAATGTGTTCGCGCTTGGAAAAAATCGGCTTTAAGATCGACCACTTGCCATTCGGCGATGTAAAAAATATTTGGGCACGCCGTGGTTCTGATGGACCTGTTTTTGCGTTTGCAGGCCATACCGATGTGGTACCCACTGGCCCGCTTGAAAACTGGCAATCAGATCCATTTCAGTCTGATATTCGCGATGGATACCTGTATGGGCGGGGGGCTGCCGATATGAAGGGATCACTCGCCGCCATGGTGACCGCATGTGAATGTTTTTTTGCATCAGACCCGAATTCAACGGCTAATATTGCTTTCCTGATTACCAGTGACGAAGAAGGCCCAAGTATAAACGGCACTGTAAAAGTCATCGAACACCTACAAAATCGCGGCGAGAAAATTGATTGGTGCCTTGTTGGCGAACCATCCAGCGTGGAAAAACTCGCTGACACCGTTAAAAACGGGCGAAGAGGCTCGTTAAACGGCAAACTGACCGTTAACGGCGTTCAAGGCCACATTGCTTACCCGCATCTTGCGAAAAACCCTATTCATAATGCATTGGCAGCGCTCAGTGAGTTGACTAACATGCAGTGGGACAATGGCAATGAATTTTTCCCGCCAACCACCTTTCAAATCTCGAATATTCAGGCAGGCACCGGCACGACTAATGTGATTCCAGGGAAACTTGAATTGCTTTTTAATTTTCGCTTTTCAACAGAAGTCACCGAAAATCAATTAAAACAACAAGTGGAAAATTGCCTGCAAAAAAACACGGTGGATTTCTCAATTGCGTGGACACTCTCCGGAAATCCCTTTTTAACCGGCAAAGGAAAGTTGATCGACGCAACATGCAGCGCCATAAAAGACATAACCGGTATTGATACCATTATATCGACATCCGGTGGCACGTCTGATGGACGTTTTATTGCCCCCACGGGCACCCAGGTTGTTGAGTTAGGGCCCGTCAATAAAACAATTCATAAAATTGATGAATGTGTCAAAACCGACGACCTGAATACCTTGTCCAAAATCTATCAGACTATACTGGAAAAAATATTCATTACACAATAATACATTACGTAATATACGTTAATCACATCCACTGAAAAACGGCAAACTGGCTTATCTGTGTATATTGACTAGTATAAGGAGTGAACTTAATACATCAGTTAAACCTAAACAAATCAGAAACAAATCAGAGCGAGTAACAAATATGAATGAAAAACGGCACTTTAAACGTATCGAGTTTGATTCGACAACGCATATTTTTGGTGACAGCGGCTCCTGGGAAGTACCTCTGATTGACATTTGCCTGAAAGGGCTATTGACTGAAAAACCAGCTAAATTTGATGCCGTTGTCGGCGATCAGTTTATTATTGAAGTGCAACTAACCGAGAGTGATCACCTTATCAAGATGAATGCAAAAATTGCCCATATCGAAAATAATGGTGTTGGCTTCGAATGTGAAAACATTGATATCGACAGTGCCACCCATCTACGCCGCCTGGTAGAACTTAATCTGGGCGATGCGGTGCTGCTGGACAGAGAATTGTCTGAATTGGTTGCTAATGCCCGTCGCGTTTGAGATTTCGGGTATATGAAAAATACTTTATCTTCTGCGCCTTAGTCGCCCTCGCGACGATTCAACTGGTTTATTTAGAATAATTCACTGCATCGGCAAGCCGCTTGACGGCGATAATATTTAAACCATCAATTTTTTCTTTCGGCGTGTTGGCAGCTGGGATTATGGCATTTTGGAATCCGTGCTTTGCTGCCTCACGTAGCCGATCCTGGCCATTTTGTATAGGCCGTATCTCACCAGCCAGGCCAATCTCACCGAATACCACCAAACCCTTTGGCAATGGCTGGTCTGTTAAACTGGAAATAATTGACAACAAGGTAGGTAAATCTGCCGCAGGCTCCGAGATACGCATGCCACCCACAACGTTTACAAACACATCCTGATTATAAGTCGATATGCCGCCATGTCGATGCAACACAGCTAATAACATCGTTAAGCGATTTTGTTCAAACCCCACAGTGACACGTCGAGGATTCGGCAATGGACTTTCATCAACTAAAGACTGTACTTCTACCAATAACGGTCGACTACCTTGTTTGGTCACCGTAATGACACTGCCAGATACGGTCGAATCATGCCGTGATAGAAAAATAGCCGACGGGTTCGATACCGTATGCAGACCGTCTTCCATCATCGCGAACATACCCAATTCATTGACCGCACCAAACCGATTTTTGGTCGCCCGCAATACCCGGTATTGACTGGTATTATCACCTTCAAAATACAACACCGTATCGACCATGTGCTCCAACACCCGCGGGCCCGCGAGCGTCCCCTCTTTTGTTACATGCCCGACAAGTAATAAGGAAGTCCCTGTTTGCTTGGCATAACGCACCAGCATGGCAGTACTTTCCCGCAACTGGGCAACATTGCCTGGCGCCGATTGCAATATCTCGGTGTAAATTGTTTGCACGGAATCGATAACAATCACATTGGGGTGTTCTTTTTTTGCAAGTTTGATTATGCGTTCAACGTTGGTTTCAGCCAACAAACGAATTTGCTGACAATCTATGCCCAATCGCTGTGCACGTAAACTGATTTGTTGTGGTGATTCTTGACCGGTAACATAAAGCGAAGGCACTGATTGGGAAACTGAGGCCAGTGTTTGCAACAGAAGTGTTGATTTGCCAATACCTGGATCACCGCCAATCATCACAACGGAACCTTTCACCAAACCACCGCCCAGTACACGATCCAGTTCACTGA
>CAZWBV010000253.1:0-4036 GCA_964632225.1 uncultured Gammaproteobacteria bacterium
GCAAACTTAAGTAGAAATTCTTTCTTGTGACACCGAGGCGTGATGTGCCAAACAAGACCGGGGGCAGAATAACGTTTCGCACGTGGCATAGGCTTTGCCTTAAAAACATCATTTTACGGGCAAAATGGTATGATTAAGCCCAAATATTCACGTTTTTTTAGGCTAATATTCCATAAATCAAGGGATTGAGTTGGGAGACCCGCTACTACACAATTTTCCTTCCCTGTCACACCGCAGTCACTGGCTTTACCTGATTATTGTTTTTTCATATATGAGCTGTTGTGGACTTAATGACTATGAGGTCGATGGGATACAGTAACCAAGGAATCTTGGCGTTAGCTCTCTCAATTCTCATTTCAGAAATACTACTTGAACAAAGGAGAAACAGAAATAAGCAACAAGCGTGTGATACAGTAGCACTATGTTGAAAAGTACCAGGCAATATCCACCATACTCACCTAAAATAAGCTATAAAAAGTCAAGCAAGTGTTTACAGATAAACCATTATTGATCAAATCGCTTAATCAAAATACTTAAACGATATGATTAACAACTTGGATTAACAACTTGGCTTGGCGAGTCAGTTGATTTTTTGTTGAACAATTGCGGCATGCAAGCCTTTGGGCCCACGCTCTACTTCAAATTCAACTGTTGCGCCTTTAAGCAGGGTTCGAAAGCCATCCCCTTGTATTGCAGAATAGTGAACGAACACATCTTCATCATTCTCGTTTCCTACAATAAAGCCAAAACCCTTTTTATTATTGAACCATTTAACGGTACCCACATTCATTTTTGTGCCCCATACACAGTTTGTTATTTAACCAATATAAACGGTTATGCCTCTAAAATTGTAGTTGCAATGGACAGCATTGCAACTACTAAAAATGATCGCGGGGAAAAGCGCCTGATTTATTTTGTATTTACCAATCAGTTAAGCGATTAAACAGGAAAAAAGTGGATATAGCGTACGTAGCGTAGTACTAACCTATTTGCATTTGTGGCGGTTTGAACAATTACCCCGTTGCCTTTTGTTGTATATTTTGTATGGTTGATTGTATGGATTTAACTAAATCATTAAACGCATCGACAAATAAATTAACGCCTTCTTTCTCTAATTGCGTGGTGATTTCATCCAAATCCAATCCCAGCGTGCTCAATGTTGAAACCGCCCCTGCCGCTTGTTCAACACCCTGTGTCAAACTGATTGAGACCTGGCCATGGTCCTTAAATGCATCCATAGTAGCCGGTGGCATCGTATTGACGGTATCGACGCCGATAAGGGTTTCTATATACAAAACATCACTGTAGCTCGGGTTTTTGACGCCGGTGCTTGCCCACAATAGTCGTTGAGTTTGCGCGCTATTGTCTTTTAATGCGTTAAATCGATCGCTGGAAAAGAGTGTCTGATATTCGGAATAGGCGAGTTTGGCGTTGGCAATGGCAATACCTCCTTTTAGACTGGATATAAGGCTGCGCTGCTGGTCATTGCTTGCCGATGTCAGTTGTTCTTCGAGTAACTTATCGACCAAGACATCCACCCTGCTGATGAAAAAACTGGCAACAGACGCAATGCGGCTGATATCACCGCCATTTTTTAATCGGGTTTCCAGGCCGCGCAAATAGGCATCTGCCACGTCTTTATAACGTTCAACTGAAAACAAAAGCGTGACATTGATACTAATACCTTCTGCAATCAGCGTTTCAATTGCAGGCAAGCCTTCTTTCGTTGCGGGTACCTTAATCATTACGTTTGCACGGTTTACTTTTTGATGTAAGTAACGTGCTTCCTTAATTGTGCCTTCCGTGTCGTAGGCAAGGTCAGGAGAGACCTCAATGCTGACCATGCCATCGCAATAATTTGTTTCTTCATAGACGGGTTTTAGCAGATCAGCGGCGTTTTGAATGTCTTCGATCGCTAAATCATAAAATAAATCTCGGGCATGACAATCGGGCTTGCTTTTCAGGATTTTTTCAATGCTATCCTGATAGGCGGTTCCACTTGTCATGGCTTTTTGAAATATGCTCGGATTTGATGTAATCCCCTTTAAGGAATCGTTTTTTATCAGTCCCGCCAGTTCACCATTGTGGATCATTTCCCGGTGAATGTTGTCCAGCCAGGCGCTTTGACCCTGTGAATAAAGAACAGCGAGTGGATTTTTGCTCATGATGAGATCTCCTGATATCTATATGCAGTTACCTTTGTACCTGCAATTGTAACGAAAGCCTGTGACGAAAGCCTGGTTTGTCTCCCTTGTCATCGGATAAAATATTGATTTTCTTTAATCTTACCTTAGATGGCATTATGCCGGAGTAGCAATGCCCGCATCAACCATGAAATTTACATAAAACGTAGTATAATACTGGATGCTTTTGCACTCCGATAGTTACATCAGGGGGGTTGAGAAGAGTGAAAATGAGTGTGGTGAATATCCAGGTGCGCAGTTAACTATGAATTTGAATTTGAATTTGAATTTTGTCAAAATAGGTTTTTTTACAATTTTGTTGAATATGTTGCAATGCCTTAACATGAGCGTTTTTGCGGAAACCGCTTTAATTATTGATCAGCAAGACGTTTTCCAGAAAGGTATTTTTCGGAAAGACACGGGTTGTATTCGTTGCCATTCATCTGATTTACAGATCCATAAGGTGATAAAAGACACTGATAAATGCAGTCAATGTCATTTATTTTCAAATGGGATTTTTTCAAAAAATAATACAACGACTATTATCAATAACAATAGCATATCAGTGCAAAAAGTGTTGCAACTAGTGCCGCAAAAAGTGCCACAACTAAAAGTATCACAAAATGCAAGTCAAGCGGCACCTGAACACTTGTTTCCAGGAAATTTTTCTCAGAATTTTTCTCAAAATAAGTTTCCACAATCACAAAAAGACATGGAAAAACGAAATGTCGGTATGCGATTTCCTATGTATTACGCAACATCACGGCTGGGCGATAACCCAAATGAAATGGTATTAATACCTGCTGGCGAATTTATAATGGGGTCGGATGATCGACTTCCCGATGAGGGGCCGCAACATAAGGTCACTTTGCCGGAATATTTTATTGATAAATATGAAGTCACCAATCTACAGTATAAGAAATTTATTGATGCGACGCAGCGACGCTCACCAAAATATTTTCGAAATAGAACCTTTCCCGAAGGCCGGGCAGATCATCCGGTGACCTATGTGGGTTGGGATGACGCCAGCGAATATTGCCAGTGGGCGGGCAAAAGGTTGGTGACTGAACAGGAATGGGAAAAAGCATCGCGTGGCACAGACGCAAGAATATATCCTTGGGGCAATGAGTTTGAAGTGACCCACGCGAATACGCCGGGACGCTGGAAAGAGTTTGCAGTCTTTGGTGATACCACGCCTGTCGGTTCTTTCAAAAAAGGTGCGAGTCCTTACGGCATTCATGACATGTCGGGCAATGTGTGGGAATGGACCGCCTCCTGGTATACTGCGTATCCAGGCAACAAAACGCCATCTGAAAGTTATGGAGAGCGTTATAAGGTCTTAAAGGGTGGCTCCTGGTGGGATTGTTCATTTTACAAATGTGGCTTATCGGCACCCGCCTACAATCGAAGTTTTTTCGCCAAAAAAGTAAAGAATGAGACATTCGGGTTTCGTTGCGCAAAAAATGCTGAATTAAAAAGAAGTAAAAAATAAGGATATCAATATGTCTGTACTCTTGTTTGATACGTTGTTTAAAACTAAACTTTCTAATGGATTGTTAATTATTGCTGCGGCCATTTTTTTGACGACAGTTATTGTTTCGTGTGGTGGTGATAATAAAGAAAAAACAGTCGGCACAGTGGCCATTGATACAAACACGAATGTAAATACTGATGTAAATAAGGTACCACAAGTGCAAGTGAGCGTAGAGCAAATTTCGCCTGTCGGTGAGATGGTGCTGGTGTCGGCTGGGAAATTTATTATGGGGAGTAACCGAGAGGATAAAGATGGGATGCAGGCGCGTTACGGTTTTGTCAAAAAGCCCTATCTCGATGAACATCCCCAACGGACAGTC
>CAZWBV010000254.1:0-4031 GCA_964632225.1 uncultured Gammaproteobacteria bacterium
TTCAGTTACTGTTAAACCTGCGGCGGCAAAGTGTGCTTCCCTGGACGTAATCATTGGGAAAATATCTGTAAGGCTGTCTGGTGTAATTACTTTGAGTGTAACGCCAAGTTCATCGGCAAACATTTTGACCAGATCGTATTCAAAGCCTGCTGGGCCGTCAGCGTTCAAGTAGTATGTGGTAGGACTGTTGCGTGTTACAATGACTAATTCGCCGTCTTGTTTAATTTTTTCGAGAAGCGAAATATTATTTTCAGAGCAGCCGATAAGGAATGCACTTGATAGTACTAGTAGAATTAAAATTGGTAAATCTGCAATGCGTAAAGTGGGCTTCATCGAATCAATGCCGATTTACGTTGTAATACGTTCCAAGCGATAGCCATGGTGATAAATGGAAGACAAGTTCCAGCCATTTTTTGGTTCTAGTTCAAGTTTTTTTCGAATTCGGCTAATGTGGGTATCAACTGTGCGTGTATTAATTTCAGCTTCGATGCCCCATATCGTTTTAAGGATGTCTATTCTCGGCAGTAATCGGCCCTCACTTTCGAATAGCAACGTGGCGAGTTCATATTCTTTAGGTGTTAAACCAAGTGCTGCCCCGTGATGTGAAATTTTTCGTTCGCTTTTGTAAATAGTGAAGTCGCCGAACTCTATTTTATCCTTTTGTTTGTCATTTGTGTTAATACGCCTGACCAATGTGTTGATACGCGCTAAAAATTCGTGCCGATCGGCAGGTTTGGTCATGTAGTCATCTGCACCGTGTTCCAACGCAGTGACAATATCTTCTTTACTGTCGCGCACAGTCATAAACAGAACGGGTTTATTCCATCCAATATTAGTGCGCACCCATTTTAGCACCTCTATACCGGTGGTATCGGGTAGTTCCCAATCTAAAATAAGTAAGTCGAAATAATTTTTTTTAATACTTTCAATATACTCCTTGCCATTACCATGTATTTCAAAAGTATGTTGCGCAGATTCAAGGAAAAGAGAAACGACCTTGGCTTGATTTTCATCATCTTCTAAAACGGCGATATGCACTATGCAAATTCCCAGTGTTGAAGTTATTGTTATAGAAACTGTCTTTCAATAGACAATATCTTTTACAGAAATTTTACAGATTAATGCAAGCAAACAGACAGTTAAGCATCATAATAATTGTAGGAGATATTCTCTAGAGCAGCAAAATTTCTAACAGGTATTTAATTATAAAGTGGCTATTATGTATGTAACGCTATACGCTGCATACGCTACTCGACACACGCGACGCGGTAACTCACTCTATGCATCGAACTAACGCATCGAACTATGTGGTGATTTAAGCCATGTAAGTTGAGTTATGTTAGAAACCATATAAAAAATGTCAACACCTGTCTATTATCTGCAAATATTTGACGATGTCAAAATAATTTCAAAGATGATTGGATTTTGGTCGACCCCCAGGATGATAAGGGCTTCAAGCTTGGCAGATACCGTGATTGGTGGTCTGTTATGCGCCAGGATAGTATAGAATTGTTATTCTACCACGAATTTTAGTGTTAGTTTTAATGCGAATATAATATATTCTTTATGGGAATTGAGCTTTCACAACTGCCGTTACCACAAGTATCGCCCTCAGGCGTGAAGTTGTTAGATATTCTGTCAACACAAGACCCTGATTTCAAAAAGCTCGAAGCGATCATAAATAAGGATCCGACACTGGCGAGTTCCATAATAAAATACGCCAATTCCCCCCTCTATCATCGGCACTCAAAGATAAGTAACCTGCGGACTGCGCTGAATTTACTTGGTCTAAAGAATATTCGTAGCGCGGTAGTGATGGCCATAATGCGTTCGCAGACTAAAAACCAAAATAAAATTGATGAATTAATTTGGCAACACAGTCAGGCGATATCCATATTATGTCGGCTTACCGCAAAGGTATGTGCGCCTAAATTGGCAGATGACATGCAACTAATAGGACTGATTCACGATATAGGCATGTTAGTGCTGAATCAATATGACGGCAAAAAATACCAAAAGCTGGTTTATGCAGCACAACAATCTGTTGGGCAAACGAACAGCGAGAAAGCGAGAATAGACGAGAAAGCGAGCATAGACGAAAAATCGATCAATAGCCTGAATCTCGATTCACTTGAAGAGCAAGCATTTGGATTTTCTCATGACGCCGTGTCGATCAGAATATGTGAACACTTTCGCTTTGTAGAAAAAGTTGGATTGGTGATTAATGGTTATCATGGTCTCTCTGATTTTACAGGCGCTCTTTTAGCGAGTAGCGATGAATTAAACTCAGATGTGGAAAAAATGCAATGTATTTTATCCTTGGCGCATCACTTCGAATCCAAAATAGAAGGGTCAGTACATTACTTTCCTTCTACAAACCCAATTGAATTTGATAATGCGATTGCATTGTTACATCTTGACGAGGCGTTGGTTGTGCAAATAATCAAATCGTATCCGGAATAGCATTCGATTAATCCGTAGAAACGAATGCGTAGAAACCATGAACCAAAATCTCAAATGTTACGGGTGTATCAATGCGGGTTTTGATTGAGAATATATATCGAGGTCATTATCAATCGATTTTTCCAGTTGGTGTGTGTATGCACTCGATTAGGCTGTTATTTAAGGTAAATTCATATGTTTTCATTGATTTTCCTGTTGTTATCTTTTGTCGTATCAATGAGCTAACTATAATAAGTTAACTAACAACGAGCTGACAATTTAAAGTCATTGATTAGCAAATCAGTTTATTTCTTATTTTATCTATGTTTAGCGCAGTATTATATTCTACAGTGATACTAAATTCTGATTCATCTGCCGCAATTTGGTCGATATTTTTCAATTGACTATCCAATACAGAAATACCGGCATCTGACGCATCAAGATTTATATTTTGTCTATCAATGATTCGTTTTCTCAATATGGATTCAGGCACCTGGAATGATAAAATATAAAAAGGTACGTTTAACTTTTTTGCCAGCGATTTGAAATTTTCCCTGTCAATTCGTTTTAGAAATGTCGCATCGACAACGACACTTCGACTTGCCAATAGCAACGATTCGGCGAGTACCATCAGATGATCATACGTTTTGACACTCGAATTTTGGGAGTATATACCTTTACCAACTACGCCGTTTCCTCTTGCTGTAATAGGTATACCGTAGATTCTTTTTCGTTCCATATCGGATCGGACACGTATTGCACCCAATTCATCAATTAAACGTTGTGTCCCCGTTGTCTTGCCTGAACCCGACAAGCCATGTGTAATAAAGAGTGTCGATTTATTCTGTTGTGTATAATTTCTGGCTAACTGCAAATAACCTCGAAAATCACCGCCGATATCGGCCTTTTCATTTTCATTCAAGCCTGATTGCGATAACCGCAACGCATCGACTTTTGCCCTCACCATGGCGCGATATACCTGATAAAATTTTAAAGTATTGACACCTTCGTAATCACCTGTCAATTCAAGATACATGTTCAGTAACCGCCGGGAAAAATGTTGCTTATTGTGGTCATCCAGATCCATGCACAGAAATGCTATTTCACTCATGACGTCGATCCAGCGAAATGCCTCATTAAATTCCAGGCAATCAAACATGACGATTTTTTTGTCTATCAAGGCGATATTTCGTAAATGCATGTCGCCGTGGCACTCGCGGATAAAGCCATTTGCTTTGCGTTTTTTGAAGTCCGCCACGAGTGCCAAATAGGTTTCCTCGCTCCAAATCTGTAATTCATTCAGAACATCAAGGTCTTTTTTAACAACGGACTGTTGTCTGATTTGTACAAAATTTTCAATAACGGGTAGCTTGACTGCATCCGGGCTACCAAAGGCGGAATCCGGCTGTACTAAATTGCAATTAGCATGAAATTCAGCAATTTTCTTTGCAATAAGATCGATATGCTGATTGGTTAACTCACCGCCGGCTAACACCCGGTCGAGCTGCGCCGATTGCGGAAACTGTATCATTTTAACCGCATATTCAATCACTTGCCCCACGCCGTTCAACGCCGGTTTATCAGCACTG
>CAZWBV010000255.1:0-4003 GCA_964632225.1 uncultured Gammaproteobacteria bacterium
AAAACCTGAGGGATAGAAAATGTCTATGATGATTAAAAATATACCGCCACTCTTATTTGTTATTTATAGCGTTAACTCTATTTGAAATTATCTCTGGATCAGCCGATACCCAGGCAGCTGATTTTTCGGCTCCGCTTATCGAATTACCCTTATCGAATTTGCACGAAAAATCCGCTTCTGTTCGTCAGATCGCGGTGAAAGTAGAAGACGATAATGGCGTTGCCTCTGTTACACTGTATTATCGAATCATTGGCGAGGGCGGTGTATATAACACATTACCGTTATTGCCCTCGTCAAATCCGGCAATTTATACTGTAAATTTGCCCGCAGAGGCCTTTGTTAAACCAGGTATTGAGTTTTATATCGAGGCCAAGGATATCGCAAATAATATTTCCCAATCGCCATTTCCGGGTACGCCCAGGAGAATGGCGGTAAATAAATCACCACAAACAACAGCTCAAAATTGGACTAAAAAAATAAACTGGTGGTGGGTTGCATTAGGCGTCGTTGCAACGGGTGCTGTATTATATGATGATGAAACTACCTCGCTATCTTTCACGGCTCCGCCCCCCGTTATTCCATAGATATTAGTTTCCTGGGTGCCAGGGCTTGAATTCCGCCCGACGGTTGACTTTACTGTAAGGATGCGCATGATCCATGGGTTGCTTTTCCCCCTGCCCAAGCGTATACAAGCGAGCCGGATCAATATTATGAATACTCACCAAATAACGTTTAATTGCGGTTGCACGTTTTTCTGACAATCTTAGGTTGTATTGTGAGTTACCATTCGCATCTGCATGGCCTTCAACCATTAGTTTTTTATTTTGTAATCGTTTAAAATTAAGCATATCGCCTAATGAATCCAGATAAGGCATGGATTCCGCTAAAATATAGGTTGAATCAAATTCAAAATTAATGACAAATGCAACCTTCACTTCGCCGCTGTTGCTATTTGATTCATCATCCAGAATAATTGAACGCGTCTTCGGGGGATATAATGTTTTAGCTAATTCATAGGCGCTCGGTGTTTTATCATAGAATACAACGCTGTCAGCGCTTGCCAACACATTGTCGAAAACAAACCCGGACAAGATAAATGCTGATATATACTGAATTGTTTTTAGTTTATTTCTAACTAGAAATTTACATGAAAATACAGTGCTATCCCTGTTAGAAAATGTGGTGTTATTAGGCATTATATTTCCCTCTTTAGTTGTTAATAATATGATAAGAATTGCTAAAAAATATTAATAAACATTCACGGTCAAAGTTTTCTTGAGTGGTACTGATTCGGAACCCGATTTGTAATATTCATAAATTTCCTCGAGACTGGACACCGGTATTTCCTGAAAATTTCTTGCGCCTAACTCTGCCGGTAAATCTGCATCGATGTCGAAATAGGAGGCCATGCACATGACTGTTTCAGTGGAATTTCTTTTATCGAGTTTTAATTTATACGGATTCTTGCCGGGGATGGCGAAGTTTGTGTTTGCTGGAATTTTTGCGCTGGGTACAAATCGATTTGGAAATAATTTGTAGACTTTTCCATCTGCTACCTGATAATAGCAGTAAATGTAGGCAGTGTTTGATGTTCTTATCTCGAATGACAGTTGTTCCCCGGCACGGTATACGGGTGTGCTACCCCTTTCTGTCATAATGATCAGTGATAATGGGTCAATGCTGTTTTTCTTCAATCCGACGTGCTGCGGGACTGTTTTTTCTTCTGGTACATTATCCTCATCTTCTTCGTCATCAATTAGATCATTGTTGGACGAGCCAAATAATACTCGTCGGGTTAGTAGCGGTAAGTAGGTCGTTTTGATTGGTGTTTGATCAGAGATTAAATTGTAATACAGATCTACATCGATTTTGCCGTTTGCGATCAACCCCAGCTTTTTTTTGTAAGTCGCAACAGCCAGTCGCAACGCAAGACTATTATTCCCATCAACTTTGCCATGGTAGTAATTTAAGGCCTCTAGTTTACTTTGCACAAAAGCGCGCAGCTCATCCTGGGTCAGTGCCATATACCAACTTCTAATTTGTGATTGTATCTGCGGGGCTGTTGTTTCAATATCAAGACATTCCCAATAGGGTACCTGAGTCAATAAACCCATCAACTCTATTGCCCCCAAGTCTATCAGGGTTCGTATGCTGTGATTCAATCCCTCCGCATTGTCAAAATTAACCTCAAATAACGCCCCCAGTTTTCGTATACTGCCCGCAACATCAAATGCCATTCCTTTTCTTACAACGGCAATGGAATTATTTGACGATAATCCTGGAATTGTTTGTAAGTTTTTTACCAGACCCATATTCATGTCCAGGGAAATGATAGAAACCAAGCGATCTTTGTTGAATTCTGTACTAACAGCGCCTTCAACGCGCAGACCGACACCATAACGTTCTAAAATTGTTCCTTTATCAATTTGTGGCGCACTCAAGCGTATGAAAAAATCAGGTGAGCGGAAGTCTTTTTGTTGATGTAAATTATGATAAGTGGTTAAATCCTCCGACGCAGACCCAAGCACGACAAAACGCACCGCATTACTTCGGCGCGACATAATCGACAATGCGGTTATCAGCATGTCTTTGACGGCGGATTTGATTTCTGCTGTGGAATCATCAATGATAGGCTGGGCACCAATCACCAAATCGCTGACATTGTAGCGAACAAACATATCATCCATGCACTGCAGTGCACGTGTAAAGTTGGTAATGGTTCTTTGTGGGTCTGCTTTTGGTGTTGCAGATTGCCGTGCTTCGCTGGTCGCCAGGCTGTCTTTTTGTTGTGTAGAAGAACATGCCAACAGATTAAAGATGAAAACGAAAACCCAGATTCGAGTAAAAAAAATATATAAATACTGACTAATCATGATTGGTCGTTTTCCATGTGGTTTTATTTGCAATAATTGATAATCGGGCCATCAATTATGATAGTTTGTGAATCATTAAGATAATTACCACCTGTATTGTTGCCAATCGACATATTACAATCACCCCCAAGGCCATTAAATGGGTTGCTAAAATTAGTTATTCCTTTCGTATAATTGTTAATCTCATCGCCTACTTTGCTCTCAAGGGTTAACGCTTCTAATCGCATACGGGTAATTTTATTCATGGCTTCATTGGGTATATGCTGCCGCTCGTTTACGTCCTTTTTAGCTGAAAATGCGTGCTTTTCAGGTAAAACAAGGCAGCTAAACAATATAATGCATACTGTAATAATTTTTGGGTTACTGTTTTTCATATCTACTCCGCATGCTGTTTTGATGGTTATTGTCCGATATTGCCAATAAGAATCTCACCGGAAGAGATATTAATCAAATCACCGGTATGTATGTTGATATTGGCACCGCCACCCGCTGTAGTGTTAATGACAGAACCAACAACAATGCGACTGCGCGAGCCTTTCGCGATTGAAATGACATTACCGGTTGTTACATTGATGTGCGTACTGCCCATTATTCTGGAATTTTTGATCGATCCAATTGTTATTTCATTGTTAGCACCCGATGCTTTTGCAACACCCACAATGTTTTTTGTGCGCACGTTTATATTCGCTCGCCCACTAATTTGGCTATTATTAACTGCCGCCGCCATAATGGTGTTGTTTGAATGGGCGCCGATGGCGCTACCGATAATATTGCGTGCAGTTATTCGCGTTTTAATATCGCCGCCTATTTGGCTATTTTTTACGCCACTTATGATGAGAGTCGATCGCGATTGCGCTCCGGTACTCTTGTTAAGCAAAAAATTCACATTTGCGCCGAGATTTACATTTCCGCCAATAGTAGATTCGCCCAATGCGATATTGTTAATGCTTAGTCCGATCGCGATGCAGAATACGTTTGCTATTATATATTTATGCATAATGATTTTCTGATAACGATTGATTAGCGCAATGCTTAAATTTCAGGAAAAAAATAAAAGCCATAAGATTAGATACGCTCATGACTTTTATTCCATGAAAACTAATTTTATGGCATTATCGAATATACCCCAG
>CAZWBV010000256.1:0-3978 GCA_964632225.1 uncultured Gammaproteobacteria bacterium
GTCTTGAGGGGGCGGTGGCGAAAGCTGTGCCGGTTCGAGTCCGGCCATCGGCACCATGTTAGAAAGCATGTTAGTTAGAAAGTCAGTATAAAAAACGAGATAACAATAAAAATTAATAACGTTTGAAGCTAAATTCATTCGTTGAATCTATTGCGAACGCCGAATGCGCGGAAATAAAAAATTTAGCTTGAAACAACTTGAGGTGTTTGTTTGTGAATTTGTGGTAGCATTAAAAAACTTGATTAACTTATTGATATTAAATAATAACTTACTAATAACATAGTTGACAATAAGCTATAAGCCATGGTAATCAATAGGTATGTAAATACAAGATGAAGTCGATGGGTGCAGTGAAGCAAGCATTGTGGTTGCCTAGATAGTGCTCATATAGCACTTATATTAGTACTCATTATAGTACTCATCATTAATGAACTAAATATTTAATAACCAAGCACATAGCATCGATCGTTAGATATATTTGCCAGTCAGAATTGGGGAGAGCTGAGTGAAATGTTAGAGAATTATCTGCCTATACTGGTATTTCTCATTATGGGTGTTCTGTTTGGTGTAATGCCGATTATTATGGGCAGGATGATTGCGCCCTACCGGCCTGATAGTGAAAAACTATCTCCTTACGAATGTGGTTTTGAAGCCTTTGAAGATTCTCGCATGAAATTTGATGTGCGATATTATCTCGTTGCTATCCTTTTTATTATCTTTGACCTGGAAATCGCGTTTCTTTTTCCCTGGGCAGTCGTGCTTGATGAAATTGGCATGTTCGGATATCTTTCGATGGTTGTTTTTCTGGGGATACTGGTAATCGGTTTTATTTATGAGTGGATGAATGGAGCTCTGGAATGGGAATAGAAGGTGTTTTGGAAAAAAGTGTCGTAACGACATCTGTTGATAAACTTTTCAACTGGGCTAGAACGGGTTCGTTGTGGCCAATGACATTCGGCTTAGCCTGTTGCGCAGTTGAAATGATGCATGCAGGTGCGTCTCGATATGATTTAGACAGGTTTGGGGTTATTTTTCGCCCCAGCCCCAGGCAATCTGATGTCATGATTGTTGCAGGTACGTTAGTGAATAAAATGGGGCCTGCGTTGCGTAAGGTATATGACCAAATGTCGGAACCACGTTGGGTTATCTCAATGGGATCGTGTGCGAATGGGGGGGGGTATTATCATTACTCCTATTCTGTTGTTAGAGGCTGTGATCGAATAGTCCCGGTAGATATTTACGTACCAGGGTGTCCTCCAACAGCGGAAGCCCTACTCTACGGCATTATCCAGCTACAAAACAAAATTAAAAATACAAACACCATTGCACGATAAGTGGATTTTAATATGGATAATAAAACTCAAACGCTTATAGTGTGTCTGCAAAAAATTTTTGGGGATAAGCTTAACGCGTGTGACGATAGGCTTGGCGAAGTTACTATTGTGGTTGATAAAAAAGATATTCTCAATGTCTGTGAGACTTTACGTGATGACGAAAATCTTTTTTTTCAGATATTGATTGACGTGTGTGGTATTGACTATTCGGCTTATGGTGAAGTTGAATGGTCGACAGATGACGCAACGGGAGCTGGTTTTAGTCGAGGCGTTAGTAGCCCTGAACGTGATACAAATCACTCTGCAAATAGTGCAGAACACGTCTCTAATAAACAAGCTAACATACGAGTCGTTAACAACACCGAAAAGGAAAAATGTTTTTCCGTCGTCTATCATCTGCTATCAATAAAACATAATCATCGTGTACGCGTCAAGACCACGCCCGCGAGTGACCCACTGGTTGTCGATTCGGTTACCAGTATCTGGAGTGGGGCAAATTGGTATGAAAGAGAAGCATTTGATTTATTCGGTATTATGTTTGAAGGTCACCCGGATTTACGCCGCATTCTGACCGACTATGGATTTATTGGACACCCGTTTCGAAAAGACTTTCCTATCAGTGGGAATGTAGAAATGCGTTACGATGCGGAAAAACGGCGTGTCGTCTATGAACCTGTTAGTATAGAACCCCGTGTGTTAGTACCACGTGTTATCAGAGATGATCATCGCTACTTACAACAAGGTAAGCAACAAAAGCAACAAAAGCAACAAAAGCAACAAAAAGAGGATAGTCATTAATCGTGGCTGAGATTCGTAACTACACACTTAATTTTGGCCCACAGCATCCGTCGGCGCATGGCGTGCTGCGACTGGTACTTGAGTTGGATGGCGAAGTGATTGAACGAGCTGATCCGCATATCGGGTTGCTTCACAGAGGCACTGAAAAACTGGCAGAAACCAAACCGTTTAATCAAAGTATCGGGTACATGGATCGTCTTGATTATGTTTCGATGATGCCGAATGAACATGGTTATGTATTGGCATTAGAGAAACTTCTTGGCGTTACCCCGCCTATAAGAGCGCAATATATTCGCGTTATGTTCGATGAAATTACTCGCATACTTAATCATTTGATGTGGTTGGGTGCACACGCATTGGATATTGGAGCAATGACAGTTTTTCTGTATGCCTTCAGA
This sequence comes from uncultured Gammaproteobacteria bacterium, assembly GCA_964632225.1. Taxonomy (GTDB): domain Bacteria; phylum Pseudomonadota; class Gammaproteobacteria; order SG8-11; family SG8-11; genus JAADIM01. Next base: position 2,531 of record CAZWBV010000256.1, read on the forward strand.
GAGCGAGAAGATTTATTTGACGTCTATGAAGCGACTTCGGGTGCAAGAATGCACGCGACTTATTATAGACCCGGTGGCGTCTACCGTGATTTGCCCGCTGAAATGCCAAAATATCAGGCCTCTAAATGGCATTCTGAAAAAGAAGTGGCTGAACTGAACAAAAATCGGCAGGGTTCTTTGCTTGATTTCGTGGAAGATTTTACAAAACGATTTCCAGGCTGTGTAGATGAATATGAAACGCTGCTGACTGAAAATCGTATATGGAAACAACGCACTGTCGGGATTGGTGTTGTCAGCCCGGAACGCGCATTGCAACTGGGGTTTACAGGGCCGATGTTAAGGGGCTCCGGGTTTGAATGGGATCTTCGTAAAACTCAACCGTACGCCGTTTATGAGCAACTTGATTTTGATATTCCGGTTGGTCGCACTGGCGACAGTTATGATCGTTACCTGGTTCGCGTAGAAGAAATGCGTCAATCGAATGAGATTATAAAACAATGTATAGATTGGTTACGTGCTAACCCGGGCCCAGTGATGCTTGACGACAGAAAGTTAGCACCGCCGTCACGTGAAAGCATGAAGGGTGATATGGAATCACTTATTCATCATTTTAAACTATTCACCGAAGGATATTCGGTTCCCGAAGGTGAGGCTTATGCGGCAGTAGAACACCCCAAAGGTGAGTTTGGTGTTTACGTTGTATCCGATGGCGCAAACAAACCTTACAGATTAAAAATCAGGGCGCCAGGATTTCCACACCTGGCGGCATGTGACGAAATGATGCGTGGGCATATGTTAGCGGATGTTGTTGCGATTATAGGCACAATGGATATTGTGTTTGGGGAGGTCGATCGCTGATGACGCCTAAACAATCAACAAATTCACAATCGACAATGGCAAACGTGGAAAACAGTAAATTGGAATTACTTTCTTCGACGGTGTGCGCTGAAATAGATAAATGGCTGGCGAAATACCCGGATAGCTGGTCGATATCTGCATCAATGCCCGCATTACGTATCGTACAAGACAGCAATGGCGGTTATCTGACGACGGACCTAATGGATGCGATTGCCGAGTACCTGGATGTACCTGCCATTTCAATTTATGAAGTCGCTACGTTTTATTCCATGTATGAGTTGAAGCCTGTTGGTCGGCACAAAATATGTGTTTGCACGAATATTTCCTGTATGTTGTGTGGTTCGGACGACATCGTGTCACATTTAAAATCAAAACTTGGAATCGATTTTGGGGAGACCACCGTCGATGGTAAGTTTACATTAAAGGAAGTGGAATGCCTGGCTGCTTGCGGCGGTGCACCGATGATGCAAATTGGTCGTGAATATTACGAAAATTTAACGACAGCAAAAGTGAATGAAATTTTAAGTAAATTAGATTAATACATAACAATATAATCTAATATCGAACTTATTATGCGCTCTTTTGGCAAC
>CAZWBV010000257.1:0-3974 GCA_964632225.1 uncultured Gammaproteobacteria bacterium
ATACTTATTATTATAAAATGAAGGATATCATTCAATTAGTTCCTGATGCTGCACCAGCTTTATCAAAAACAGCTCAAAATAGTAGTGAGCAGACCGGGCATGGATTGGAATGGGAAGGAGAATGGAAAATAAGTGACACATTAAAATTATCTGGAAATTATGCGTTTCAAAGAACGCGCGATAAGTTAGCAGGTCAGTCAGCAGGTCATGCACCGAAGCAACAAATATATACGAGGGTGACCTGGCAAGCGATGCCCGATTTGAGTTCAACGGTGCAGTTAAATTGGGTCGCGGACCGTAAACGGGTTGCGGGTGATAACAGGCCCGCCGTGGATGATTATGTTACGTTTGATTTTACATTGCGTTATTTATTAATCAATAATTTGGAGCTTTCGTTGATTGGAAAAAATGTTTTCGATCAGGATGTTCGCGAACCTTCGCCCGCACCGGGTTTTATTCCAAATGATTTACCGCAGGCTGGCCGTCAAGTTTTTTTTGAGGCGCGTTATTCGTACTAACTAACGGTGGCAAAATATATATCTATGTGGCTGAAAAAAAAGCGGTGCCACAATGTCACCGGAAACAGTGTTACCGGAAACAGTGTCACCCGAAATGCAAGTCGAATTATTGTTGGTTTGATATTATGTGCTACTCAATCGGTACATTTGTCGTTGGCGACTGAAAATTGTATCGCAGTGTACTATCCCGATGCGGATAGGCCCTATGATGCGGTGTTTAAACAGATTTTGTCAGGTATTGAGCAAGGCGTCGAAATTCCGATTCGTCGCTACCTTGTAGATCAAACAAAGCAGAACTCTTCTATCGCACCTCTTGAAAACAGTAATGAATGTGCGGCAATGATAGGGTTAGGTCGAGGTGGCCTAAAAGTTGCTACGGAATCCAATGTGCCTGCGATTGTCGGGGCTGTGATTGCGCAACCCGATGAAATTACAACCGTATCCGGAGTCAGTCTTGTGCCTCAACCAGAAGAAATGTTTAAACGACTGACTCATTTTGCTCCCTATATAAAATCGGTTTTTGTTGTGTTTAATCCTGAAAATAATGGGAAACTTATTCATAAAGCGGTGCAAGTGGCAACACAATTCAAGATAAAGTTGCAGGCGATACCTGCGATTGACTTAAAGTCTGCTTTTGCAGAATATAAAAATATCATGGAGAAGATAAATGCTAAGGAATCTGCACTTTGGTTTTTGCATGATCCAGCAACGGTTGATACAAAAGCAATTTTGCCTTTTGCGCTAAAACAGGCATGGCGTAAGAAATTAGTCATATTCTCCAATCAGGCTGGACATGCGAAAAGCGGTGTTTTGTTCTCGGTATACCCAGATAATATCCGCCTTGGAAAACGCTTAGGAAATTTGGCGCAAAATTGTGTGAAGTTCGCTTGTGCGACAAAAAAAGTAATGCTGTTAAATGATCTTTTTACTGCGGTTAATATCAGAACGGCTAATCGTTTGGGAATAAGGCTGAATACGCGACGAGACCCTTATATCACGGTCATTTTTCCGAGACGGTAGCAAGGTAGATTTTATGAAAGGTTTTTCTTTTGCGTCACCGCGTCATTGGAATTTTCAAAGACAGCTTACCGTACTATTTACACTGGCAGTTGCTTTGTTCGCCTTTGTCGGTGTTTTGGTTAATAGTTCGTACGAAAGAAGCCGAAACTTACACCAGTTTATCGAACAGGCAAAACACATTACCAGCGGATTTGCCGAGAAAAATATTTTAACTTTTTTATATGGCGTAAATGAAAATACATTCAGCGATGTTGACGTTGCGTTGAAATTTCCAGATGTATGGCAGGTGTCGATTCATGATAAAAAAAACCAGGCATTAATTCACCGTGGACAAAAGAAATCTTGGGAACCACAACAAAGAGATTTTCGCAACAAACCTTTTTCTGCTGATTTAGTGTATGAGGACAATATCGCATGGCATTTTATTGCTTCGGTTTATACTCAGGAGAAGGATGTGAAAGAGGAATCTCCTTTTGTCATTCGTGGGTCAAAACCAGAGTATTTGGGATTTGTACATATTTCTTTTAGCAAGGCAGGAATGAATGCCAGGCATGCAGAAGTATTGTGGACAAATATTGTCAGTACTGTGGCGTTTTCTGCGGTTACGTTGATATTACTGCTGTGGCTTACTTCGCGTATGACCAAACCACTCAATATTCTATCGTATCTTATGAAAAAAGCGGAGGACGGTGAACCGGGAGTGAGAGCAGAAGTGGGTGGGCCATTGGAAATCAAGAATATGGCGCACGCGTTTAACAGTATGATGGCAGAGATGGAATTCAGAGCAGGTAAGTTGGACGAACAAAACACATTACTTGTTAAAGAAATAGAAGAACGAAAACAGGCGGAAGCGCAACAATACGGATTACAAAAACAACTCCAACAAGCGCAAAAAATGGAAGCAATTGGACAGTTAACGGGTGGGATTGCGCATGATTTTAATAATATGCTGGCTTCCATTATGGGGTACACCGGTTTGGCACAAGAACGTTTTGGTTGTGACAATGACAAATTATCGGAATATCTCAAAGAAGTGAATCAAGCGAGCGAACGAGCGCGTGACCTGGTTGCGCAAATGCTTGCTTTTAGTCGCGGAGGAACAAGCCAGTCGCAAGCATTATATCTTGAACCACTGGTTAAAGAAGCCATTAAAATGCTTAGTTCCACGATGCCATCGAGTATCGTAGTGCAAACTGATTTTGCCAGTGATTTACCAAAAATAATGATGGATCCAGTGCAAATGCAACAAATAGTCATGAATTTATGTATTAACGCTCGCGATGCAATGCACGGTGATGGCAGCTTAGTTGTAACTCTGAATATCGTTAATTTTGAACGTGGCCAAAATTGTATTTCCTGCATTAAATTTATTGAAGGGAATTATGTTGAATTAAAAGTTAACGATACCGGTCATGGTATCGATGCAGATATGTTAGCGCGTGTGTTTGATCCATTTTTTACAACAAAGGACGTTGGAAAAGGAACTGGCATGGGTTTGTCTATGGTGCATGGAATAGTACATGAACACGATGGCCACATTTTGGTTGAAAGTGAATTGGGCAAGGGAACGACCTTTCATCTATTGTTTCCATTGATTCAGAAAAAACAAAATCAGGAAAAGGAAAATGGTAACACCTTATCTGAACAAGATGCACCTGAACAAGAAAGTAGAAGCGACGAAGTCACTCGACATATCTTGGTTGTTGATGATGAAAATTCGATCGTGAGGTTCTTGCGGGAATTTTTACAAGTACAGGGTTATAAAGTAACAGCAGAGACGGACAGTGAAAGTGCACTTGCTTTATTTAAGGAAAACCCAGGTCTGTATGATTTAGTGGTAACAGATCACACAATGCCAAAGTTAACAGGTGTGGAAATGTCTAGAGCGATGCTCGGTTTACGTCCAGAACTGCCTATTATTCTGTGTACAGCGTATGACAAAGATATCGATGAAAGTCAGGCTGAAAAAATGGGTGTGCAGAAATTTATCTCAAAACCAATTAATCCAACGACGTTGCTTAACACCATAGGTGATTTGGTTGGGTCACAAACAGCCTCTTTAAGAAATTAAAAACGTTTAATTTAGTATGGTTTGCGGAAGTTTTGCGACAAATTTGTGAAATTACTTCAGAAAAGTACTGAAAGTGACGATAATGATGAATACGATGAAGTGCTTTATTAAAAATCAGATAGTTAGCCAGCGATGGAGGGCAATGAGTGGAATCGGCAGGTAAGGAATTTGTGAGCAGTCGAGAAGCGGCCAATATGCTAGGCGTTGCGTTGAGTACGGTTCAGTTGTGGACTGAAAATGGATTATTGTGTGCCTGGAAAACCCGTGGTGGACATCGACGCATTGCACGTAATTCAGTTGAACGTGTTCTTTTGGAACAGCGTGCGGTTATTGATCATGAGCCAGCGAAAAAGGAGATGACGATC
>CAZWBV010000258.1:0-3971 GCA_964632225.1 uncultured Gammaproteobacteria bacterium
CCGATTCTTTTCTTTGGTGTTATTCTGCTTATAGCTTCTATTTTCGTTAAAGAAAATGGTAAAATTAGATGTAGGCAGTGTGGGTATGTATTTTTTGCCCAGAAATGACACGTCAGTGAGCTTTTATCACCATAGCAATATAAAACTACATCTTTATGCAAACACACACGAATATGAAAGATTTATCACGTAAGGAGATTAAGATATTCCGTAAGGAGATACGCAGAGATACAAGACCTATTGTTCTGGAGTATAAAAAGAAGTTAATGAAAAATCTGGATTTGTTCAATGATGTCATTAAAAAGAAACCAAGATTTTTCCCTCGCTTATTATGGAGTATTGGTTTGAAGCTCTTTATTGATATGGACAAATTGCAAAAGTTATTTGAGGTAAACAAGTAATTGTGCATAACTTATGATTGACATAATTTACGTATATGATAGTATTAAAAGTAGGGTATTTATAAAAATAATCAAATTAAACCTATGACCGAAATTGAAACGCAAACAGTTGAGAATAAAGTGGAGGAAATATCAAAAGATATCGTTCTTATTCAAAAGGAGTCCGAATCAATAGTTATTGAAAATGACGATGATTTCAAAACAGCTACCGAGTTTATCAGTAAAGTTGCGGCACGAGCAAAAAGAGTTGATGAGCTACGCAAGTTTTTTGTTAATCCGTTAAAGGTTCACGTCAAAGATATTGAAAGTAAGTTTAAGCCACAGAGCGAATTTCTTTTATCTATCGTTAAGGACGTTAAAAGTCAGATAAGTGCTTATCATCTTAAAAAAGAAAAAGAAGCTAGAGATGAGGAAAACCGTTTATCTAAACTCCGTGAAAAACGTGACGAACGCAGAGAAGAAAAAGGTCTTGAGCCAGTCGCAACTCCAACCGCAACAGTTGCTCGTCCTGAAGCTACAGCAAAAACTGAAAGCGGTACAGTAACAACCAGAAAAGTGTGGAAGTATAAAGTTGTTGATATTGATAAGGTTCCACGCTCGTATCTACGTTGCGAGGTTATTCACGCACGTGCTCAAACTGATATTGACCGAGGAGTTCGTTCAATTGACGGTCTTGAAATATACGAGGATATTCAAGTGAGTGTTACTGCTAAATAATATGTCAAACAATTCAACGCTTGATCTGTTTAGAGAAAAATGTGAAAAGACAATGTCTAGTATTGAAACGTTGAAAGAGTTTCGTGAGAATGATGAAATGGTTGATTTTGTTATGCGACAAGGTCGCCAGTTGTTTGACACGCCATTAGATATTCAGAGTCGTGATATATTATTGAGAAACGGAGGCAAACTTACTGGAGCGTATGCTTATCTTGGTCAGAAATCTGCTCGTTCCAGAGCAGAGCGTGACGTTTATGAACAGAAGTCAGACGAGGTTATGAAAGAGCTCATATTGAAATATGTCGGCTCAAATTATAAAGTTACGCAAGCCAGAGCAAAAGCTTCTATGGAAATGGAGAGTCTTAATGAGTTAGTGTTATTGAAAGGAGCCGAGAAAAACCAGTGGGAAAATATAACGAACGCAACGCAGACTATGATTATGTTTATACAGTCAGCATTACGAGTAAAAGACGCTGAGATACATCAAAGTAGCCGTATGCAAAATCAAGTATGAAGCCATATACTGTTCAAATATCTCAACATCTTGAAACGTATGAAAATGCGTCAGACGTTCCTTTTACTCCTCCGGATACTGAAATTACTTATTTTGATGGAGAGCACCAGTTAATCAATGTCGTGTCTTGGATTAGGTATCCGTCCTATGATTTTATTTTTGGAGTTCCTGTCAGTGGCAAGCGTTACGAGCACGAAATTGGTATGTTCTGTCTAAGGAAAAAAAACGATAAAGGAAATGTAACAACGAGAACTATTTATGTTGATATTGAGGAGTGCCAAGAAATTATTTCTGGTCTTAGTGATGTACTGAAACTCAGCAAAAAACATAGTCCTCACTTGTGGAAAAAATATAATGAAAAACAGCGGTCTTAAAAATAGGTTTTCTCAAGAAACTCGTATGGCTTGGCTGTATTGGTATAGTTGTATGGTATGCAATGAAAATCAGCAAGATGTTTTGCACCACATTGTAAGTCCGTCATCTCGCCATTATGTAGACGGTGAGCATAATAAATCCGTTTTTAATTCTTGTCCTATTCACAATATGAAATGTCACATAGGCAAAGAATCGTGGTTATACAATGAGAAAAACATAACATTCTTATTGAATAAAACTGCCTCTGCTCTTGAATCGTTAGACTACCAAGCAAATAAAAATGACTTAGTGTTTTTGCGTATATACTCTTACCTGTATAATGGAAAGTATGTCTACTCCAGAAACGTACGTTCTTAATTCGCTATGTGATTATCTGCAGATCCGCCGAGTGTTTTTTTGGCGTGTAAATAATATACCAGTGTATATGCCAAAGAAAAATTGCTTTCGTGCAATGCCAAAGTATTCTGTGAAAGGTGTTTCAGATATTATTGCTGTTCATAAAGGCAAAGCGTACTTTATAGAGGCAAAAGCTCCTAAACAATATCAATCAAAAGAGCAGAAAGAGTTTCAAAAAAATATAGAGCTTTCTGGTAATGTTTATATTTTAGCAAAATCAGTTGATGATCTGATCGTTTCTGGTCTTTAGTTTTTAGTCGTTTATTTTACCCTATTGAAATATACTTATTTATCAACGCAGTAAAACTTATCCACTTTCTCGTACTTTACACTATTGACAACCTCTGCATATTTGATATGATAACAATATAAGAGAAACATTTTCTTATTTAACAAATAAAAACCTAAACACTATGGAAATAACAATACGAATTTTTATCCTAACAATATACATTTTCGCCGGTCTTTACATTTCAGCATTTGCTATCACAGCAGTGTGTTTGGTATTCACAAATGTTCCAGTGTCATCGTGTAGAGAAACGACAACTGGTCAGATAGTTTATCAGTCATTGAAAAATATATAGTTATGAAAAAATACAATGTACTTGTAGAAGAAACTCTCTCAAAAGTAATTACTATAGAGGCTGAGAGTAATGAGCACGCTGATAAAATAGTTCAGGATTATTATGATTCTGATAAGGTTGTTTTGAATCACTCAAACATTTCTAAGCTTCTGATCGGAGGAGAATATACAGAAGAAGTTGATAGTGGAAATACATACATCAAAAGTCAAATAATCGAAGACATACAAACAGCAAGCAATGCTATAGAAAAGAATTTCAGATATTCGTGTGGTCTTATTCCTTACGACAATGGTAGATTATTTTTTCTAAGTCCAGACGGTCAAGATTATGAGCTATACTGCTTGCTATTAAAAATGGGGTACGAAAATCGTGGAGAGAAGTGTGGTTTCAATTGGAAAGTAAAAAAATCAGGAGAACCATTCGTAGTGGAATATGTAGAGGGTGATATTTTTATTCAGGATATTAACAAATAACATCATTGATTAGCTTTTACACCATTGACAATTATAAAATAATCTGATAGTATAAATATATGGAAAACTTAACAATTCACACCATTGGTCATTCAACAAAAAAAATAGAGGAGCTTATCAGTAAATTATTGGAGAACAAAATAACAATGCTCGTTGATGTTCGTTCACGCCCATATTCAAGATATAATCCGCAATTCAATCGTGAGTCGCTACGATCAGAATTGGAATCAGCAGGCATACAATATGTTTTCCGTGGTAAAAATCTTGGAGGGTTGGACGAAAATATAAAGTGGGACGAAGCTATTGACGAATTGGTGAACGCAGCCAAAAAGAAAAAGGAAGTAGTTGTTATGTGTTCCGAGGGCGACCATAGAAAGTGCCATCGCTATTCAACGATACAGCCAGCACTTAATGAAAAAGGAGTAAGTGTACATCACATTTTTTGGGGAAAAGATGTGTTGAAAGTAAAGGCAGAAAATGGTAATATACAAATATCACTTTTCTAGTGATA
>CAZWBV010000259.1:0-3961 GCA_964632225.1 uncultured Gammaproteobacteria bacterium
AGTATCGATTGCAGCACCGACTTGGTACTGTGCTGCATTACCCTCACCTGCATCGCCGAGCACGACGAAGCGAACTGCAGCTTGCGCATTATTTATTACAGCGCTGTTTATGACGATGCTATTGGCTACAAGAAAAACGATACTTACTAATGCAAGAATGTTTTTTTTCATTTTGTCGGCTCCTTTGTCTTTGACAAGACATGTTGACAGTACAAATTTGTGAAATGCGACTTATTTTCGCGGGGACCTACTCATATCTAAACTCTCTAATATCCTATATCCAAATTATCGTATTAAAAATCCATGAATTTGTCCAGCGGTAATGTAGAGCTTGCCTACCTTTCAAGACGGCCTTGCGTATTTTCTGATCCCAATTCTTTAACAATTGATCATGATCGTGTTACCAAAAAAACCTGAAGGCGTTACAGCGTATTCATAGTCTCGACGATTCTCCAGTGTTAAATATATTAGCTATCATCGGTACATCGACCCCTCTCCGAAATCGTCCATCCCTAATTTCTGTACAAATCACTGCATGCTGAATTAATTTCAATCACCGCTTGTGTACTTTCAACACCGGGAAGGTTTTCCAGCAAACAATTGTTGTATTCAATATTGTGCCTCTGGGCGCGGCCTTTTTTTTCATGTAATTCAAAGCAGGCTTGTTTGATTAAATGTGTCACCGTATCAATTTTTGTGCCTTTTAAGTGCTTGAGTAGACAAAGATCGTTTTCCTGCTCACCGGCGGAGACAAATGTGACCAGGAACAGGCCACTGAAAATTAAGACTAAAAATAAATACTTCATGTAAACCCCTAAATTAAAGTATGGAACGCTGTGTCTGTGCTGTCTAAAGTGGACCATTGAATGGGTAACTAATTCCTCGATAAATTTAGTTAATTACTATTTTCTCGACACATAACCACCAACATATTTTAACCGTATCAGCATTAGCTAACTTTCTCGACCCTGGTTTGTGTTTTCTAACTAAAATTAAAATACTGTTAAGGTAAGCATATCAAAGTATAACGATGTTATTTAAACTGTTTAAGTCGTTATCTAAATTGCCTCACTCTAATATTCCGATCTTTAGTTTGTTTGCGTTGAAATTGACAAGCTGTGCACATATAGGACAAGTTGATGGGGCGAGCCGTGATGAGTGGGTAAATTTGTGATACGGTTGGAAACGCCTGAGAAAGAGCGTATTAGGCAGACTCGAATTAACAAGTCCGGCGTGTTAAGCTAGAGTTAGTTTGAAGTTAACAGGAAAATCAGTTAACAGAAAAATTGCAAATGGCTCGCTTACCAAGATTTTACATAAAAGACCAGCCCCAACATGTTATCCAACGGGGTAATAACCGCGAACCGATTTTTGCCAGAAGGGCAGACTCTCTTTTTTATTTGGAATGCCTTGAAGAAGCCAGTCTATGTCACTAGTTAAAAATTCATGTCGATGTACCCACAGGATGCAACTAATCAGGCATGGATTTTTAGGATCGGTCGGTTTAAATTAAAAATTGAAAGGCTAACAAAGCGACGCGCGATCCCTAAAGCCAGGGGCAGGAAACACGCGCAACGATAAGGTTCATTAATTCGAGTCTGACCCCAATTGGCTTCCAATTGGCTTCGCCTCATTAGTCCATTGTTAGTGTTGGCCAGGACAATCAGGAGATGCTGGTAACCAAGCTGCTGTACCGTCGCCAAAGGGAACTTCAAAACAGAGAGGACTGTTTTTATAAACATTTATGGTAATAGTTTTAATTGGGGTACCTTTAGTCCTTTGTTTTGCTATTTTGAATTTACTTTCTCCTGTTCCATAAATCGATAATGTACCATCTGATCCAATACCCGTTAATATTGCTCGATCATCACTATGTATTATGTTTAATGCCTCGGTTACATTTGATTTAATAGTCCCAAGTGTTGCTTTTGCTGGTTGATTTTTCGGTTCCGAAAGTGAATTAACCTTGGGTCCTGGTGGGGCGGGCTGACCACCAGCCATGACGTCTTCATAATATACTTCAAAGGGCGCACAGGCCGTTAGCGCTAACGACAATATGGTAGTAAACAAGAACTTTATATTCATTTTTTTTCTCCTTGTATGTTGTGTGATTATGTAGCTTAATTAAAATAAAGTGTTGTATTTATCAAGACAGTCTGTTCTGGTATGTAAGTAGAATTTCTGTTGAATATGTCAGAGTTGAATGGGCTGCTATCCTGATAAATAAATGATTTGTCAAATAAATTATTTATTTGTAAACTTATATTGCCTCTTTTCTTAGGTAACCTAAGCCCAATAGTCAGGTCCGTGATATTAAAAGTAGATGAAATCTTTTCGGTTGCAGAGTAGATACCCGTTTGATCTATACGAGTAAAGCTTAATGAGCCATATATTCCAGCAGAATTTGTATAATTTATGCTGATAGGTATTGTTTTTGTTTGTAGATCTGATAAATCTTTTGTGTCATTTGTAATTTCTTCATAGTTATATGCTAGCTTTGAATTCCAACTGTTCGAAAGAACCCAAGTAAAATAGGCTGAATAATTTTTTTCATCTTGTTGTTGGAAGAAAAAAACTGGCGATGATATTCCTGTGTTTTCGTCAGGGATGTCTAATTCGCGTTTGAAAAACTCAATTCCAGAAAATATTTGTTGTTCTAATTTATAGTCAAAAGCAATGCCCAGGGTTTTAATTTTAGATGTATTGATATCATCGTAAAATTGATTGAAACCGGCAATTTGTGTGGGTTCTAAAGTTTGGTTGGATACTATAATTCTTTTCAGAACTTGAAAAGTGGCTAAACGCAGACGCATAACGTTATTGATGTCCCACAAGAGACCCAGTTTAGGGTTGATTTCGTCGATGGCGTGTCTTTGTTTTTCACTTTCTATGTCGTCATAGTTTAAACCAAACGTTAAGTTAAGATTATCAAAATCGAAATATGCGTAGGTATACAAGTTATCTTGTTTGTCGCGGGTTGTCGTTGTTTCGTCTGATATTGTAATATTGTTTAATATGGATTTTTTATTGGAAAGACCATCAGTTTTTGTACTTCCTGCACCTGCCACGAAATTGAATCTATCTTTGTTTAACAAATACTGTATTTGATAATCTTTGCTATCGTCTTCTATTATTGATGTTACTCTGAATGTAGGTGCTAGTTGCTGGTTAGTTGCCGGCACTCTGTTGTTTCTAATATAGGATAGTAAGAAGTTACTATTATTCGATATCTTGTAATGCAGGCTGAATCGTGACGTATCTTCATCTAGCTTTAGTAGTTCCTGGCCTGGCGTAAATCCAGGTTTTAAACTTTGGCGGTCATCTCCTTTATTGGTGCGGCGATCTTCGTACTCTAATTGAACGCTAAGATTTTTAAAAATCTGGTATTGTAAAAATGTATCTGAAATATTATGCTTAATATCAGCCCCTTCGCGGAACCCATCGGTATTGTAACTGAATTGTCCGAAGCTATATGCAAAATCATTTTGTAGTCCAGATAGAACAAACTCATTGGTGAGCGTACTATTTGTGCCAATACCGACGTTACCTAAGATACGTACTCCTTCTTGTATAAACAAGGGCGCGTATTCGTTTATATTTGCTTCAGTTAAACCAGTACCTGAAAAGAGATTTAAATTAGATACACCATATTTAGGGTTCACCGGATTATGTCCGATGGGTTGTAATAACTTGCTTTGAAATGATTCACTGACCCGGGCAATTTCATGCCGCTGTCGATTGGCATATACATCTGCCAAAAAACGGTGAGCAGAATAGTTACGAGGGTCGTTGGATAACGATTTGCTTGCTTCGGTAACGGCAGCTTGCTCGAAACCGAGATTCTGATACACGCGCGCCAAGCTGGCATTGCGGGTCGCTTCATCCTGGTCTAGTTGTAATCTTGAGCGATAAACCGCGCGGTTGTCATTCAAATTTATTGATTTGTTTAAATCTTCCATTG
>CAZWBV010000260.1:0-3949 GCA_964632225.1 uncultured Gammaproteobacteria bacterium
GGAAAGGTTTACCTGTCAGAAGTGGAGTCTGTAAGAATCAATGGAAAGGTGGTGACTAAACATTTGCGCTATTTAGGCAAAGAGGCCGACGGAAAAACTATTCTCTCCTCATCAATATCCACTGTCTCAGTTAGCAAAGTAAAAGTATATGGCCCTCTTATTGTTCTTAATCATTTAGCGAATGAAATTGGTCTTCCTATACTTTTGGGGAAATATTCGAAAGAAATTCTGAGTATGGTTTATGGGAAGTCAGAGGGTCAGGTCTTGTTTCTTTCTTTATATACGACATGAAGTGGTGCGCAATAAATTTGTTGTCGATGATTTGCGCAAAAAAGGCGCGGTGTTTGTAGAAGATTTGGCAGACGTGCCAGATGCATCCACGTTTATATTCAGCGCCCACGGGGTTTCAAAGTCGGTCAGTGATGAGGCTGAACGTCGTGGATTTAACGTATTCAATGCAACGTCCGTTGGTGACATCAGGGAGGTATAGTTCAATAGACATTTATACCCCATGTTCTGAACTGCGCACGGGGTATAAATGCTTATATGTTAGGTAACCCGGTTCAGAAATGGATTTGTATTACCAGCAATCATCTTTTGTGGGTGAGCCGCCTTTTATGCCTGTTGACGTCAGGGTTATCGCCGCGCAGGCGTCACTGGTTTGTGATCCTTGTGGTGCGGCAGTTAACGTAAAACTGGTCAAGATATTGCCGGTTGCACCGGCTACGCTTGAAACAGAATATAATCCCTTGTCTGTCACCACCGGATTTGAAGTAAACCCTGCTAACAGTGACAGGTCTGCTGTATAGCTATTGTTATTCCCAAAGAAACGTTCTTGTGCCATCGCGATTTCATTGAGTGCAATTTTTCCTTCTGAGCGGTTAGCCGTCAACGTATAGCCAGTATAAGCTGGGTAGGCGAGTGAGGCGGCAATACCAATGATGCCGAGTGTAATCATTAACTCGATTAACGTAATGCCTTTAGATTTATGTTTGTATCGATTCATTTTTTTACCTTGGCTTGGATAGTGCAGCTAAGTTATGTATGTTTGACATAATATAGAATTAATTATTTAATGCTATCTATTTAATTAACCTAGTTAAGAACTCGGTTAAGGGCTCGGTTAAGAGCCCTGATCACCATGCGGGTCTTGTTTGACATGTTATTCCTCCGGGCTTATGGCATCGGCATCTACCGTAAAATTTCTGGGAAACACCCAAATCTCCAATACGCTGGGTAAGGATGTTGCGCTGCCGCTCTTTGCGATGACACCGACTTGTTTACCTTTACGCACGTCTCTTAAGCTGGCAATCTTTTTTCTTGGGGTGTGAACGATGACGCCACTGGGTAATATGTACTCCTGATCGTTGACAACAATTCTGTTTTTGGATGTCATCATCGAGTCTACCGTCCCCAGATTTTGATAGTCCTGGATGTCTGGATACCCGCTTGGCAGTTTAGCTGCGAAGGCGGGTGTTGCCACCCACCCGCAGACAAGGAGTAACAAGAGTGTGTATTTATAAATTGAATTAAACATGTTCGTTTCTCCTATTTACTCAATGTTATTTTATCTGTTGCCACAGGACTCGACCAACTGGTCCCGTAACGCTGACGGGGGTTGCACACTCCGTAGCGCCGACGACTGTTGGTGGCGGTGAACCTGGTGGTGGTGGTGGTGGGATAAGCACACCGCTGCCCAGCCCAATACCGCCGCTGGAGTTGCTTACCGCAACGTATTGAGACAGCCCGTCGTTGCTTTGGATAATCGCGGGTTCTGAAATAATACCAACCTGTGATTTTGCGCCACTGACTGCGACCGGGTCACCGCCGACTGAAGACGCGATGTTATCATTTTTGCTGAAAATACCGTCGCCATTGATATCAAATGGTGAGAAAGTTAGGCGACTTCCATCGCTGGCGTCCAGTATCATTAGCCATCCTGTGCCACCTGCCTGACAAACTGCGCTGACGGGGATAAGCGTTGAAAAATAGACGGCGCCGTTTCTGACCACGGGGGAGGTGACGACGCGTTCACCCAGGTTGTTGCTGACGCTGGTATCAACCAGATCCATATACCAACCATTATGAACGTTCCAGTCCGCTTGGTTATCTGATGTAATACGCGTGTCTACACTGCCAGTATTGATTTCTTCGATAATGGTCTGCTGCAGTAAATCGCTGCGATCAAATGCACTAAATGAGCTATCGCCAGTTGATTTTTTCCACTTGTCCCAGATGCCATAGAAGCTTTGGGTGTCCTGGCCTATTGCGGAGTTGTCAGTGAGTTCCAGGTATTTGCCGGTGCCGAAATACACCATATAACCTTGATTACCCCGTGACTTGACGATGGGTTTACTGGTAATAAACTCTTCTGGCCCTTGCGGACTTACTGCGGAGAACAGGGGCGCGCCGCTAAAGCTGACTTTCCATTGCGCGGGGTTGCTGCTAGTCAGATCAAAGCGCCACAAGTTGCCTTTCAGATCACCTGCATAGGCGTAATCCACGATAAAATCAGCATCGGCATCCACCGTTGTGGGTGTTGACAAACCATTTGGGTCGAGGGGTGTACCAATAGCAGTTGAAATTTTCTTGAGCAGATTCCCGGTTTCCAAGTCGACAATATACAATACCGCTTCGCCGGATCCAACGATACCATCAGCAAACGTGCTGTTATAGCCGTTACCGAAGATCGCGCCAAATTTACCATTGGCCAGTTTGA
Source organism: uncultured Gammaproteobacteria bacterium (assembly GCA_964632225.1). Classification (GTDB taxonomy): domain Bacteria; phylum Pseudomonadota; class Gammaproteobacteria; order SG8-11; family SG8-11; genus JAADIM01. The sequence continues at coordinate 2,720 of CAZWBV010000260.1, forward strand.
CAATGGTCGGTTCGCTGTATGAAAAACCCATATCAGCATCGTCATTTTCATCAAATTCCCAAAGCAGCAGGTTTGCTGCGTTAGCTTCATCAAAGCTGGCGGGGTTGGTGACATCAAGCGCGAAGATGCCTTGGCCGCCTCCGCCGAGGCTGCCCAGCAGTGCGGTATGCCATGTACCGCCATAATAGGCATCGCCCGCCACTGGGGAACCGTCTACAAAATATTGATGTGTATATGACGTGTCGCTGATGTCGGGTAATTTGTTATATAAAATACTGGGTACATACGCAATAAGTTCATTGCCTGTGGTACCGGCAATGGGACTGCCATTACTGTTGATGCTGGCATCAAAACCATGCAGCATGCCGCCGTTCGAACCGACATAGACCACGGGTTTGCGGCTGCTATTCGCGCTGACATAGGCGGCATAATTATCAAAATTATATGATTTGTTTGGTTTACCCACATAAGCCGCAGCCGAGTGGATGATATCGCCCTGAACCGAACTGCGGTTGCGTAACACTTTATTACCGGAAACACAGGTGCCGGCAGCAGAGACCTCGCAACTTCGATCACCGCGTAAATAGTTAAATTTGTCTTGATTGATCAACGCGGTCTGTTGGGAGGGTGCCACTGAAGCCCATTGAAACGGCACGCCCAGTCCTGTGACCGAGTTGCGGGTAATGATGCTGCGGGTATCTGGATCAGTCGCATCTAAAATACTGTCCGTGTCGACAATAGCACTGCCGACCCCGCCGGTGGTGCCCAGAGGCAAGAATCGAAGGTTACCACTCCAGTCGTTTGTTTTGTAACGGCCCTGAAATATCAGGGTATTGGACTGGATATTGGTTGAGTTAAATGCGACACCCGCAGATGAACTGGTACGCGATATTATGTTTCCCAGCGCGGCGTTTATGGATGTAATGAGTGACTGTGGGTTTTCCGCACTTAGGAACAGTCCACGCCCGTTATAAGCAGCGTGACGTAAATCGTCAATTCTGCGCGGATTTGAGTCTGGTGTCGGCCAGCCCGGAAATGCCGGGCAGGCATTTCCTTGGGCATCTGTTGTATCTTCCGGACTGCAAAGCAATGTTCCGTTTACACCAAATGCAACAGTGTAGGTCACCAGATGTTGTTCGCTGTTTGCATCCGCGCTGTTAATAGGGACACTCGCCGGCAAACCGGGGTTCAGATCTTCTTCAAAATATCGCATTGCAATATCAGCAAGTG